>CACZOW010000254.1 GCA_902782885.1 uncultured Ruminococcus sp.
AGAGCGAGCCGTCCCGTCTAACAAAATCCCTAAAATCGCCTGTTTTGTTAGACGCGGGCGCCTTCTCCAAGTTCAAAATGAGCGAGCTGCATCCCCACTTTCTTGAAAAACAGTGAAAGCAAGGTGACTTGCAAGAAATGCAGTGAATAGAGGGTTTACAAAATGATCGAGAATGCGGAGCGGCCGGTGAATTCCGGGCCGCGATTCTCACGGGCGATAAGGAGCGGCCGACCACATCGAGCGTGTTGACCCCGGCCGCGGAACAGGACAGAAGGAGCGGCCGACCGCCTCGAGTGTGTTGTTCCCGGCCGCGGAACAGGACAGAAGGAGCGGCCGACCGCCTCGAGCGTGTTGACCCCGGCCGCGGAACAGGACAGAAGGAGCGGCCGACCACATCGAGCGTGTTGACCCCGGCCGCGATCCGGCCACAATGCAATTGTTTTTTGTCCGCCCGCAGTATATAATGAGCTCAAGAGACACCGGCACGTTGACGGCCCGGGTTTTGACGATTCTGCAAAAAGCATCGGGTGAGCGAACTATCATGGACAGAGCATCGAGAGGAAAACAGATCAAGATCTACGTGGGCAAATGTTTCCGCGTATTCTTTCACGAACACGGCTGGAAGCTTTTTATAAGCACGGCGATCATAACCGTGCTGATCGCGTTCGTTATTGACCGCGACAAAATGTTCAACGACTACGCCGCCACGCGCAACGGCGTGTTTGCCCTCACCTGCGGCTGCATCTGGATCGGTATCTTCAATTCCATCCAGTCGGTCTGCAAAGAGCGCGACATAATCAAACGCGAACACCGGTCCGGTCTGCATATATCGTCGTACGTGATCGCGCACACCGTGTTCGAGCTGGCGATCAGCTTCGTTGAAAGTCTGATCGTTACCGGCCTGTTCTGCGCATTCTTCGCGTCGAACATGCCGGGCTTCGGCGTGATATTGCCCACGGTCATCGAACTGTGGCTGGCGTTTTTCTTTACGATCTTTGCCTCCGACACTCTCGGACTGATGGTGTCGTGCATCGTCAAAACACCCACCACCGCCATGACGGTGATGCCCTTCGTGCTGATCATCCAGCTGGTAATGTCCGGCTTTATTTTCGAGCTCAAAGGATTCATGGACGCGGTGTCTTATCTGACCGTCTCCAAGTGGAACCTGAACGCGCTCTGCACCACGCTGAACGTGAATAAACTTGGCGAGAACAATATCCTTATGCACCAGATGTACGAGCTGCACAAAGACGATTACATTTTTGAGCCGGGGCCGTACATCCTCAAGTTCGTCGTACTGATCGGCTTCATTCTGCTGTATACCGCGATCAGCATCATCAGCCTGCATTTCGTGGACAAAGATAAACGCTGAATCGGCCGCGCAGGCGGCGTTCAGCGCTCATCCGTCACCGGCTCCCGCGCGTCAAACGCGGAGCCGGTTTTGTTTATCGCAGCTCCCGCGCGTCAAACGCGTAGCCGGTTTTGTTTATTGCGGCTCCCGCGCGTCAAACGCGGAGCGTTTTATTGTCAGCCTGCCTCTACCCGGAACGTGCGGGGCCGGGCTTCGGTCATTGTCACCGTGAAGCCGTAGGTGAACGAGCCGTCCGGCGCATACGTCACCGTGTAGCCGTCGTAGCCGAGCTCCGACGCGAACCGGTATTCGACCCAGTCGTTGCCCACCTTCTCGTATATCTTCGGCGCGCCGAAGCCGGTGAAGCCTTCCAGCCGGAGCGTCACATTGTAGTCGCGCTCCCAGAAACGCTTGTAACCGGTGTACTCCGCGGTGGCGTATCCGGGCAGGTCGCGCACGTTGGCCGCGCCGCCCGAAACGGTGAATTCGCAGGTCCGCCCGTCCGTGCTCCTGACCGTGGGTACAACGGGGTCTGTCCCCGGTTCGCCGCCGGTCACATCCAGCTTGACGGGGTTCAGGAGCGTGTTGACGCGGACCATGCGCACGTTGTCGTCGTTCTGAGACTGGAACTCGCCCCAGGGCATCAGTATGCACGAAATGTGGATGCGGTCGCCCTTTTTGAACGTTGCCGACCCGGTGAGGTTCAGCGTAAACGACGCGGAGCCCTCGCCTTCCACCACCGCAAAACCGCCGGTGTACGGTTTGCCGCCCAGCGTAACTTCGCAGTGATCCAGCAGGAAAGACAGGTTGGAGCATACGTCATACTCCACAAAGGCGCCGGCTTTGTGACCCGCCATTTTGAAGTAATCAAAATACGGATGGTCGTCGCCCAGCGGGATCACGCGTTTGCCCGATCCGAGCGCGTCGTCGATCACGCAGTTATTGTTCTTGTCCAGATACCCGAACTTTGTGTACGTGCCCACGACTTCGTACAGGCTGAGATCATGCGCCACGTCTTTGAACGTCACGTCTTCCAGAAATTCGTAATCGATTTCGTAAAACGCCCGGTTCTCGTCGGTGGAAGGCATTTCCACGTGCCGGTACACCTGGTACACCTTGCCGTCGAAAGACAGGTATTTCAGCGTGATGTCCGAAAGATCCGGCCCGCCCGAACCGATCTCGGTCATGCCGATGTTCTCGCAGGAATTGTATTTGCCGTTCGAGTCGGTGTAGTGCAGGAAAATGTGCGTGCCGTTGTTGGAGTGCTGCGGCTGATGGTCATATACTTTGGTCTTTCCGGTGAGGTTGCCGTTGCTGTCCAGCACGTCCACTTTAGTGTCGGACCAGTACGGCGCGGACAATCCGCGGTGATCCGGCAGCCTCGTTCCCGTGCCGTAGAAGTGCAGGCAATTCGTTTCGGTCACGCCCAGCGACAGGTGGTAATACGCCGAGTGCCAGCGGATCGAAGATACCTGCTTCAGTCGGTAATTGCCCCACTGCTCGTACAGGTTCGCCAGCGTGAAGGTGTTTTTGCCGCCCTCCTCCACGGTGAGCGGGAAAATGGACAGGCCGTAACCCTGGCTGTCGTTGTCCGTGTAGTAAAGTTCTTCGCCGTCATGCGCGAAGTTTTTGCAGACCTCTACGCGGATCGGCAGCAGCGCGTCATTTTCGTCCAGCACCACGGCGCATTCCAGACAGCCGTCGGTGGAAGTCTCGCCCCGCACATACACGGTGCGGCCGTCGCTGCCCTCGGGCGCGGCGCTGAAAGTAACGCGGTGCTCCACCAGCGGATTGTTGTACGCGGTGTCAAAATCCGTTACACCCAGGATCGAGAAGCAGTACGCGCCGGTAAGCTGGTCATACCCGGTATACTTGTTCTGCTTTCTTGTACGTCCGGTGTCGATCGTCAGCTCGAGCGGTGTGCGCTCGTATCCGGTCTCCCGCAGGAACGCGGTAAAATCGTGGCCGGCGTCGGTGTAGAGCCGGCGCGCGATGTATATGCTGCCGCCCTTTTTAACTTTCGCGCCGCCCCAGTCAAGTTCCTGAGTTATCACATATTCGCCGTTTTCCTGCACCGCGCTCAATTTGCCGGCATACTGTTCATCAGTGCCCAGAATGAGGCCGAACACGCCGGCGTCTTTGATGTCGAAGGCAATGGCGTACGCGCTCTCCCAGTCGACTCCGTCCAGCGAGTCGCGGGCGCCGGAAGCATCGACCACCGTAAGCTTGGCGACCTTCTCCGCCGGGATCTTCGTCACCGTGCCGACGGAGGCAATGCTGCTGCACGCTTCGCTCGACAGGAACCGCACGTTCTCGTGCAGCTTGTCCGGGTACATGTTGTAATTGCGGTCAACTCTGAACGGCGGTACCGTATCTTTCAGTTTTACCAGTGAGAAATCTTTGACGGTGATCTCCTCGCCCACGGAGCCGCCCACGTCCAGGCGGTACGCTTTAAAGAACTTGGTCAGGTCTTTGTCGTTGCCGAAAGGCACGGTGTAGGTGTGAAACTCGCCGTCGGGAATGATCTTGAAATCCAGCTGCGCGTCGCCGGAAAATTCCGTTTTGTCCCCCGCGATGTAGAAGATATTGGCATCGGAGGACGAACACTTTAACGTGACCCGGAAGCCGTCGTAATCCGATGGAACATATTTACCCTCCGGAAGCCGGAAACACAGGTACGGGTCGAACACGCTGGTGATCGTGAAAGTATATGAGCCGTCCGCGTTGAACACCGGCTTGGTCATATCTCTGAAATAGTAGCAGTCATCGTTTTCGAGCGCGTCAATCCGCGAGAAAGCGCTGTCGCCCCCGCCCCCGAAGAACTGGTCCAGCAGATGCAGGTTGTAATAATAAAAGCCCTGATCGAACAGGTTGGCGCGGGCCAGGGTGTCGCCGGAAAAGAAAATTTCTCCGTCAACGGTCTTCATGAACGAGTCCATCGTGTCCGAAATGTACACACCGCCGTCGCGATTTTCCAGTTTCCCCAGACCGGTAAAGCCGTTCACGTCGCTGAGCTTGTACGTGAGCCTGACCTGCGGATTCTCCAGGATGTATTCCGAGCGCGAGACGCCGTTGAAGTACCCGTTCACGGTGTTGGCATATTCCGCCGCACGGGTAATGGTCGCGCCGTACGGGCCCGTGTACGGGGCAAATTCCGGCCGCACTTCCGGCGGGACCGTGGCGGGGACAACGTCCGTACCGTTCTGGTTCCCCGGCCCGTTTTTTCCGCCGCAGCCGGCGCAGACGGCGAGCAGCACCGTCATCAGCGCGGCCAGCACGCCTAATATGATCCTGCGGCGCACCGGCGCGGCATATTTGGGTGATGTGTTGTGCTTCATTCTGTTTCCTCCGTTTTGTCTCAGAAAACAGCGGCGCCGTGCGGGCGCCGCCTCTAAGTGATCGGGGTCAATACGTTCCGCCGCTCACAAGGCCTTTTAAACCGTTTTTGCCGTCCGGGACCATAACTTCCCGTCCGGCGCCCGAAGCGGCCTTCAGCAGGCGCTCAAGCGCGTTTTTTTCGCTTTCAGCGCTGACCGCCAGTGCGTCGGCGTTGAAACCGTGCTCTTCCAGCGGGATGCGGTGGGTCTCCGACAGATCGCTGCCGGTAGCCGGAGTGAGGTACGCCAGCGCCGCGAAGATCGCGTTGTCCTCCGTCACCCGGATCCCCTCGTCGCAGATCACCAGCATGCCCAGTCCGCGGGCATAGTTCACGAGCGCGGAAAACGCCACGGTGCCGCTGACGCCGTATTGACCGAAATAGATGCTCGAAAGCAGCACGCCGGGATGCTTCGGAGCCGCGGAATCCAGGAGCGCTTTGCCCCACGCGAACACCGCCGCGCCCGAGCTCTTATACCTGGCACGCACGTCTTCCGGCACGTCAACGATCTCCGGACCGGGAACGTACAGCTCCCGGCTGCCTGCCGCTTTCGCCGCGGCGTCAAATCTCTGCTTGAATGATTCCAATCTGTGCACCTGCTTTCTTTCTCAGAACAGGTAATTGAACCGGCCGAAGGGCGCGCAGTCGCCGTCGCGGTAGAAGTTCATTACGTTATCGAGGGCAATATTGTCGATCCACTTGAACTCGAATTCCGGTTTGC
>CACZOW010000255.1 GCA_902782885.1 uncultured Ruminococcus sp.
CGGTTATATTGCCATCGCATACGACCAGCGCGGTCACGGCAGATCGACGCGGGAAGTGGCGGATCCGCACCTGACGCACGTGGAAAAATTTCAGGACTATGTTGACGATCTCGCGGAAGTCATTGCCTCCGAGCTGAAGGATCCGGCGCTGCCTTCGTATCTGTTTGCCCATTCCATGGGCGGCGCGGTGTCGGCGCTTTATCTTGAGCAGCACCCGGACAACCTCTTCCGTAAAGCCGTACTCTCCTCCCCGATGATCGCCCCGGCGCGCGGCGGTTTTCCGCTGTGGTTTTCAAAGGCGATCATGGGTACTTTCTCCGCGTTCGGCCAGAAGCGCAAGCGCATTTTCCTCTCCAAACCTCCGGAAGGCCGCGAGGATCCGGCCACTTCCGCCAACGATTCACTGGCGCGCTTCGAGTTCTATCAGGACATGAAGGTCGGATATAAAGAGTATTCCAACAACGGCCCCACATACAAGTGGACGCTGGAATCGCTCAACGTGACTAAAAAGATACTCAAAAAAGGCCTTCCCGAACGCATCAAAATGCCGCTCCTGTTTTTCATCGGGGGCAACGACAATGTGGTATTGACCGAAAAGATCACGGAATTTGCCGCACGCGTACCGGGAGCAAAGGTCAGGCACATACCTGACTGCCGCCACGAGATCTATTACGGCGTCAACGCCGTGCTGGAAGACTACCTGCCCGCGGTCCTGGATTTCTTTGCCTGAGCCCGGGCGATCAAATGATCACTGTTCAAAGGTGCTGTCGATCATCTCCGTGATGAGCGACAGCGCCTTATTTGAATTCTTTGAACGGCGGCAGACGCACAGCACCATGCTGCGCTCCTGCCCGGAGATATCGTCATTGAGCCAGATCAGCGAAGTATCCGCGAAATAACGCGAACCTGCTTCGGTAAATTCGATGCCGTACGTCCCGGAGGGCACGTTGTCCCCTTCGCCCTTGTTTTCATAGCGCAGGTATTCGAGCCCCGCAAACGCCGGATCGTCGCTTTTCGACGCGATGAAGTCGTCGAGCGGCAGGAATACGTATTGACCTACGTACACGTCGTAATTGTCCCGGTCGATGATGATAAGATCAACAGATCCGGCCAGAAATTGTGCCCGGAACGCCACGGCAGCGTCCGCGGTATCCTTATCGTTGAGCGATGAGTTGACCGTGACCGAAAAGAAAGAAGTCTGCGGCGACCTTACGACGCTGCTCTTCTTTTTTAGTTCCGACTGCAGATCGGAAGGCTTCACGACGTAATACGCGCCGGTGAATTTGATGTAGATATCATCCTTGCGCGAATCTTTCACCTGGAAAAAGATCAGCAGTCCCAGCACCGCCGTGATCAATACCGCGGCGATTATAAATTTGTAATGATCCAGGCGGGCGGATAATTTGTAGAAGAAATTGCGGACCTTGAACGGTATGGGCGAAGTCGGATTCGGGTCGGAGAAATCGTGCACGGTGCCGACGATGTTGTCGTACGCCTGCGTGATCTTCCTGTAATATTCCATGTCTTCGTCAGTGGCGCCGTATTCGTCGGTGCGCTGTTTATATGAGCGCAAAAGCGCGCCGTACTTGCGCTCCACCGTTTCGCGCGGCGTGCCCTCTTCCAGTCCCAGTACTTTATAGTCTTCAGCGCTGCCCATCAGTAAACATCTCCCGTTTCGATGTAGTTTTCGTCTTCCGCAAACAGGTCGTTCCGGTAACCCGCGCCCAGAACGCTCTCGTTGGAGGAATCGATCTGTTCGTCGTATCCGCGCAGCGCGGCAAAAGGCGCAAACTGGGCGGCCCGGTCGCTCATGGACATATGCTTGCGCTTGTCCGACCGGTGATGCGGAAGGTCGATTATATCGCTGTAAATTTTGATCGCGTCCAAAGCGAACTCCCCCCCCCTACGCCCGGTGGCCGCCTACCTGGCCGTTGCGTTCACGGGCCGTGGCGCCTTCTTCATAATTCATGCCTCTGAGCACTGCGTTTTTCCCGAAACGTTTTTTTATATCCAGCATTGCCTGCTGCATCCTGCGCTCCCGTGCGTGTTTTTCTTCCGTCTCGGCGCTCTTTGCTGCTTCAGTCTCCGGATCGTCGAAAAGGCTGAGCTGCCGGTTAGCGTTCTGCGCCGCTCTGCGGGCCGCCGCCTCTTCGCACGTGATGACGTGGTTGGCCACCACGTACATCCGCCGTACCGTGAGTTCCGGATCCACGATACGGTCAAACAGTTCGTCCAGCGCTTCAAATATCCGGCGGGACGATGATGTAAAGCCGTTTAAATTGACAGAGCCGTGCGCGCCCTGCGGCACTTTGCGTCCGTAATGATCCGCATGGACCTTGCCATCGTACGCCCGTGCGCCTGTGCGCCGCAGGTTTTCGGTATCGTAACCTACCGAAAGCACCAGCTGATCCGCCTCCAGACGCTTTTCCACCAGGTCCAGCATCAGCGAATCCGCCATTTCCCGCGTCACGAGTTTGGCTTTTTCAAACGGGTACGGCGCGGACAACACCTGCCCCACGGACAGGCTGCGGCTATCCGGCTTGTAGTTTTTAATTTCCGCGATCGTGCAGGGCTCCCAGCCCCAGGCGTGGTCGATAAGCAATTCGGCGTTGACCCCGAAAAGCTTATACAGTTTATCCTCGCCGTATACCGACTGCCGCGCCACGTCTCCCATTGTAAACATGCCGTTCTTCTCCAGCCTGCCCGCGATACCTGGCCCCACGCGCCAGAAATCGGTGAGCGGCCGGTGGCACCAGTACTTTTCCCGGTACGAACGTTCGTCCAGCGCCGCTATACGCACGCCGTTTTCATCCGCGGGCATATGCTTCGCTTCGATATCCATGGCGATCTTTGCGAGGTACATGTTCGTGCCGATCCCCGCCGTAGCGGTGATGCCGGTCTCGAACTGTTCTTCCCGCACCAGCATTCGCACGAATTCCACCGGGTTAAGTTTGTAAAAATCAAGATACGACGTGGCGTCAATAAACACCTCGTCCACCGAATACACATGCATATCTTCGGGGGCAACGAATTTCAGATAAATGTCGTATATCCGCGCGCTGACTTCCATATAACGGCTCATGCGCGGACGGGCGACAATGAAATCCAGCTCGAGCTGTTCGTCAGCCTTCAGTTTGGCGTTGCTGGTCGTGCGTCCGGAAAACGCCGCGTCAGGGCCGTACTTTTTGCGCAGGTTTTCAAGGCGGCCGCGGTTAACTTCTTTAACTCTCGCCACCGCCTCGAACAGCCGCGCGCGCCCGGATACGCCCCAGGCCTTGAGCGCCGGCGAGACCGCCAGACAGATCGTTTTCTCCGTGCGCTCGATATCCGCGACAACAAGATACGCATCAAGCGGATCTACGCCCCGGTCGACACATTCCACCGAGGCGTAAAATGATTTCAGATCTATTGCCGCGTATACTTTTTCCATCGACGCCTTACGGGATCACTGTTTGTTCACCTTAAAATCGTCGTTGGTCCTGGAGTAGGGATTGACGTTGTTCTGTTTAACGAACGGACCGGCAAAATTGTGATTGCCGAAAGTGATGATCAGCGCAGAGATCAGCGCGCTGAGAGCCCATACTCCAAGCAGGATGTAAACATAAAACATCTGCGTTTTACCCATGAGCGCCGCGATCAGCATCGCGACCGCCGCAAGCGCCCAGCCCGCGTGATACAGGAGGCTGGTCAGGAAGCATAAAATGAAACCGCCGAAGCCGCTGCCTTTTTCTTTCATCGAAAACACTCCTCTCATTCACGTCCGGCATCACTGTACCGGTTCAAAATCCGCCGCGCCGTGCTTGCAGAGCGGGCAGACAAAGTCCTCGGGAAGTTCATCCCCTTCATACACGTAGCCGCATACTTTGCACACGAAGCCTTTTTTGCCTTCGGTCTGCGGCTTGGGTTTAACGTTGTTCTGGTAGTAGGTGTACGTCATCGTTTCCAGCTTCGAAATGACGCGCGCTTCGGTGACGGAGCACACGAACATGCCGTGGGTGCCCATATCCAGGTACTGCTCCACCTTAAGCGACATGAATGAGTTGATGTACTGCGGCAGGAAGCGCAGGCCGTTGTCCGAGCGCAGTTCCGCAATGCCTTCGAATTTGTCAGCGTTGCGGCCGCTGCGGAAGCCGTAATTTTCAAACACCGAGAACGGAGCGTCAACGGACAGGCAGTTCACGTTCATTATGCCGGTCTGTTTAATAATGTGGTGAGAGTAGTTGTCCTTGTTGATGGTGACCGCGATGCGGTTGGGCGTATTGGTGACCTGCGTCACGGTGTTGACGATCAGGCCGTTGTCCCGGGTGCCGTCGTTGGACGTGACCACATACAGGCCGTATCCGATATTGAACAGCGCTTTGAGGTCGTTTTTATTAGCGGTCTCGCTGCGCCGCGCCACGTAGTCGATGCACAGTTCTTCGCAGAGCGCGTCGAGCTGTTTCTTGGATTCATCGGAGAGCGCGGAACGGATGTGCACCGTGTTTTCGGTGAATTTCAGATTCTTGCAGCCGGAAAGCATCTCGCGCATCACTTTTGCGGCCTGCGGCGCCCAGGAACCGTTCTCCACGAGGGCAACGGTCCGGTTCTGGAAGTTGCGCTCGGTGAGGTGGTCAATAAACGTGCGCATGAACGGGAAAATATCCGCGTTGTACGTGGTAGTGGCCAATACGAGCTTACCGTATCTGAACGCGTCTTCCACCGCTTCGGCCATGTCATCCCGGGCGAGATCCGCCACCGACACCTTCGGGCAGCCTTTTTCTTTAAGCTTCTCAGCCAGCAGCTCGACGGCCTTTTTTGTGTTGCCGTATACCGAAGTATACGCGATAAAGATACCGTCGCTTTCGACGCCGTAAGACGACCAGATGTTGTACAGGTTGAGATAGTATCCCAGGTTTTCGGTCAGCACCGGACCGTGCAGCGGGCAGATCGTCCGGATATCCGCGCCGGCAAGCTTTTTCAGCACGCCGCCGACCTGCATGCCGTATTTGCCCACGATGCCGAAATAGTAGCGTCGCGCTTCGCACGCCCAGTCTTCATCCGCGTCGATCGCGCCGAATTTGCCGAACGCGTCCGCTGAAAACAGCACTTTTTCGGTGCTCTCGTAACTCATTATTACTTCGGGCCAGTGCACCATCGGCGCAGTGTGGAAATTGAGCACATGTTCGCCCAGCGAAAGCGAGTCGCCTTCACCCACCGCGAGGCGCCGGTCCGCGAAATCGGTCCCGAAGAAATTCTGCATCATCGGGAAAGCCTTTGCGGAGGCCACGATCACCGCGTCGGGAAACAGCTTCGCAAACGCGGCAATATTGGCGGAATGGTCCGGTTCCATGTGCGATACGACCAGATAATCCGGCTTGCGGCCGCCGAGAGCTTTCTGGAGATTGTCCAGCCACTCATGGGAAAAGTTGCGGTCCACCGTATCCATCACCGCGATCTTGCGGTCGATGATGACGTAGGAATTGTACGCCATGCCGTTGGGCACGGTGTACTGGCCTTCGAAAAGGTCTATGCGGCGGTCGTTCACGCCTATGTACTTGATATTTTCAGAAACGTGCATTGTGCGGCTCCTTTTCTGCTGATCTGTGAATCACAGCATCTTCTCGATGTCGCTCTGAGGCCTGTAGCCCATCGACTTTGCGGTGAGCTTTCCGCCTTTGAATACCATCAGCGTGGGGATCGCTTCGATGCCGTACTGCGCCGCCAGCTGGGGCTCGTCGTCAACGTTGACCTTTCCCACTTTTATATCCGTCCGTTCGTCGGCAATGCGCGCGATGACCGGCGCGAGCATGCGGCACGGGCCGCACCAGGTCGCCCAGAAGTCCACCAGCACGGTCGCTTCGGATCTTAATACTTCCGCCTCAAAATTTGCGGCGGTCAATGTGATTTCAGCCATATCGATCTTCTCCTTTTCTCAGTCAAGATGCTTGTAGTACAGCATGCAGTGGCAGTACCCTTCATATTCCGGGTCTTTTATCTGATTTCTGAATTCTTCGCACATGCATTTGAATTCGGGCGTGCGCTTGGTGCGGCAGGGACAATACCCTCCGGTCATTTTCAGGCCCTCCTTCACGGCGGCAACGACTTCTTTGTCCTCGTTAAGAGTGATATGCATTTTTCTTTCCTCCCTGCCGTCAGATCCTGTCATTGCTGCGTCCAGGCAGCGTTCAGGCTTTCCATAGGCCGTGCAGATTGCAGTAAGCATATACCGCTTCTACCTCGTCGCCTTCGCAGATGCTGAAGCACGCTTTGGGCGCGTCGCCCGGCTTGAGGGCTTTGCGCTGATTCCCGAACTTTGTCTGGAGCGCGATCCATTCGATGTAGTGCTCCTCAAGCATGGGATGCAGCGTGCTGCCCACTTCAACTATAACGATATTTCCTTCCGTGCGGTACACCGGAATGTGCTTCTCTTTCGAGGCCTCCACGGTGCCGGGTATGATCTGCTTCATCGGTTTGCCGCAGCATACTACAGGTGCCGCCGTTTCCTTTACTTTGGCAATGATCTGCCCGCATGTTTCACACTGATAAAACTTTAATTCCATAGTCTGTTCCTCCTGTCAAAAACTGTCTCGGTGCCGCACTTTAGGGGGCACTCCCCTTACACCTTAATTATACCACACGACGGCAATACTTGAAAAGTGAAAGATACGCCTCCGCCGTGCGGTCTTCGGCCGTCTTTGACCCCGATTTTTGAACACGGGTCTTTTGAACGCGGGTCTGTCCCCGTGTTTAAAAAATGTTTCCCTGATTTCGCGGATTTCAAACGGGATTATTAGGCCGGAACTCCTTTCTGAGGCGGCGAACTGAGCATTCTGCCTGATTCGCCCGCGGAACTGCCGGGGATCGCCCGATCACCGCCTGGCGCGCTGCCCGGGATCGGTCGTTCAACCGGGTTCTCGCTCGTTTTTTGGAACAGACTGCATCGATTTCTTAAAAAAAGTGAAACTTGGGCAATTTTTGAGAAAAATCAGGCTTCCTGCGCCGAGTCCAAGCCTCGAAAGGCACGAATTGTGTCTCAATCGAGACAGTTTGAGCGGCAATCGGCGGTTTAAAAGTAATTTGAAGGTCAAAAGACGCTTCCGCAAGCGCTTTGACAAGCGAAAACAGGCTGGGAGAAGGAGCCGTTTTCTCAAAAATGAGTGATTTTTCACCTTTTTTAAGAAATCGGCAAAGCAGAGGCTGCAGATGCGATCGCAGCCGCATGGCGCGCTGCCCGGAATCGGTCGTTCAACCGGGCTCTCGCTCGTTCAATTGCATTCTCGCTCATTTTTCAGCACGCAGCGGGCATGCACGGTATTAATTCTAGTTGATTTCCACTTTTTAAACCACTTTCTCCGGACCAGGGGCACCTTCGAGGCAACTCTTCAGCACCTCTCTCGCACTTCAAAGGCGCTTCATGGAACTTCGGAGAGATTTCAAGGAACTCCCGGGCGTTGACTCATGCGCTTGACCGGCCAGGAAAGGCGCCCGAGAAGGATAAAAATTGACAAAACGCGTATTTTATCCAATTCCCCGGAAATGCGGTATGTAGAGAAGGCGCCCAAGCCGGCGCCCGGTCAGGCGTTGACCCGGAACAGGCGCCCGGTCAG
>CACZOW010000256.1 GCA_902782885.1 uncultured Ruminococcus sp.
GGTGGCGTGAGTGCGCTCGCAGGCGTCGCCGGGCAGGGTGTCGCGGTTCAGATCGCTGTCGAAAACGATATGAACGGATATGTTTTCAACGGGGCGGGGCAGGGAGTAGGCGAGTTCGGTGCCGTTGACGGCGTCTATCCCGCACGGCCCGTCGCCGTAAATTCGGTTTGGGCGGTCTTTGCCGTCGCAAAGGGCGGCCAGTTCCGGCTCCGGTACGCATTCGGGGGCAATGCTCCTGCGGAAATGGGGCAGGAAGCAATCGTCATCCATCAGCAGCCGCTGGAGCCCGGTCAACCGGTCCAGATACACTTCGTGGGGCGTCAACCCCTCCGCGCAGGCTATGGAGGCCGCCGTCCCCACCGCCTGACCGAGCAGCGCGCAGGTCGCCATGACGCGGGTGCTGCTCAGCGCAAGGTGCGTGGCGCTGATGTTGCGGCCGGCAAAAAACAGATTGACCACGTTGGCGGAGTACAGCGCGCGGTAGGGCAGGCAATACGGCGCCGGCGTAGGGATCGACGTATTCGGCCTGCCTTTGAACCGGTAGCCGCCCGGATCGTGATCGTCAAGCGGCCATCCGCCGAAGGCAACCGTATCGTCGAACACCGTGTCCGACGAAATATCCCGATGGGTGACGATATATTCGCCGGTCATTCTCCGCGACTCGCGCTTGGCGGGGAGAAAACCCAGAAAATCCAGCTCCCAGTTTTCCGCCCGGTACGACGGATGTTCTTTCAGATATTGCCACGCGCCCAGCGCCAGCGGCACCAGTTCGTCGCGCGTTGCCTCCGCGTGATCCACGGTGTTTTCATTGCCGCCCAGTTCCAGATACCAGAAGTTTTCCGAGGATCTGTACAGATCCATCGGCCGGCGCCGGACGTCTTCGTCAGAGAGGGGCGGCGTTTGTTCGGACGGGATGAACGGTACGGGCGCCGCAGTCTCGCGGCCCTGGATCAGGCAGCTGGTGCCCATCACGTTCCGGTCGTGCTCGCGAAGGTGGGTCTGTTCGCCGAATTCCTGCGCGCTCTCACGGCCGTACATGAACTTCGCCCCGGTCAACGGCGCCAGTATGCTGTCTCCGGAGCAGTCCGCAAAATTGTCCGCGAAAACGGTGTAAAAGCGCTGCGTCGTCAACTGATACGCCTTCACGGATATTATCTTTGTATCCCGTCCGTGAGCAAATCTGCCCTGCTCGATGCCGGCGTCGATACACGCCGTATTCAGCAGCAGCGTGATATTCTGTTCGCGGCGCACGAAATCCAGCAGGATCGAATCCCAGATAAAAAAGTTTTTAGTCGGGTTCCGGTACAGGTTCTCCAGCATGATCTCTTCGATGATGCCGGTCTCGCGGTTGTCCCGGCCCTGAGCGCCGCAGATCCACATGCGGATCTCGGAGGAGGCGTTGCCGCCTAATACCGGGCGTTCGTGTATGAGCACGACTTTGGTGCCGTGACGGGCGGCAGCGATCGCGGCGCAAAGTCCTGACATGCCTCCGCCGATCACGCACAGCCCGGTTTTTAATGTGATGTTTTTTAACATGATGTCTCTCCGGCAGTAACGGTCTTCGACTGTCATTATGCTATTTCCGGCGGGAAAAAACAAGTGAAACGCGCGGAAAAAAGTGATATCATATAACCGCTGAAAGCACAGATCTATTGACGCCGCGCCGGTACCGCACCCGGGTCCGCCCGGACAGCGACCCGCGGCAGGAAGGAAAAAAGAAATGAATATTGTCCCGCGTTTTTCACTGAATTACCGCAGAAGGCCGTTTGATCTGGCCGACGCAAAAGTGACTCCCGCCGATTACGGGCGGCTCTACGAGCTTCCCGACGGCCTGAAGATCGAACTGCACATCGAAGAATGGCCCGCGTATAACGCGATCAGCTGGACGCTGTGGTTCGAAAATACCGGTGCACGGGACAGCGGACTGATCAGCGATATCCGCGATTGCGACACGCCCTGGTGCTTTGCCGGCGGAAGCGGGGACAACGCCGAGACTGCGAAACAGACCGGTCAGGTGGCAATCTTCGACACTTCCGGCAACGCCAGCTACGAGAGCTACCTGCTGGCGGAAAAGACCGTGGCGGAGTTTTCGGTGCACCGCAAAGCATTGCCCCGCGGCGCGCGCGCGGATTATCACCCCAACGGCGGGCGTTCCGCCAGCGGCCAGATGCCGTTCTTTGACATCTATGCGCCCGGACACGGACTTATCGCCGCGATAGGCTGGTCCGGCCAATGGCACGCGTCCTTTTCGCATACGGACGGCGATGTCGTACAGATCGTCAGCGGTCTGGAATACACTTCGTTCAAACTGCATCCCGGCGAACGCATCCGCACGTCTTCGATCCTGCTCATGGAATACGAGGGCTCGCAGACACACGGCGGCAACACCTTCCGCCGCCTGATCAAAAATGAGATCTGTCCGGTGCCGCCCGAGCGCTATCCGTTTGCGCTGGAGGGCATGGGCATGCCGACCGATAAACATCTGTTCCATCTGGAGCAGTTCCGCACGCACGGCGTCAACGCCGACTTTTACTGGATCGACGCGGGCTGGTACGGCAAGGGCGGCGCGCCCGGGGCTTCGGACTGGTACAAGCAGGTTGGCAACTGGCAGGTCCGGCCCGATGAGCACCCCGACGGTCTTAAAGAAGTGGTCCGCGCGGTCAACGGATCCGGCATGGAACTGCTTTTATGGATGGAACCTGAGCGCGCCTATCCGGGAACTGATCTGGCCGTTGACCATCCCGACTGGCTGTACCCGCTGGACGGCTTTTACCTGCTGCTGCGGCTGGATAAAGATGAAGTGCGGGAGTACCTGTTCGATCTGATAAGCGGGTTCATTGACCGCCTGGATATCGGATGCTTCCGCCAGGATTTCAATATGGAACCGCTGCAATCCTGGCGCATTACCGACGGCATGTACCGCGGCGGCATCAACGAGATCAAGTATATAATGAACCTTTATAAGCTTTGGGACGATCTGCGTGCGAAGTATCCCGGGCTGGTGATCGACAACTGCGCCTCCGGCGGCCGGCGGATCGATATCGAGTCGCTCCGGCGCACGATACCGGTCTGGCGCACCGACGCGTACTGCGATTCCAACTGCGATCCGGACGTGATACAGACCCAGATGTTCGGTTTTAACCGTCTCATCCCGTGCTCCGGCGGCGTGTGCAAAAAGATTGGCGACACGTACGCTACCCGCAGCGCGTATGCGCCAGCGTACGTGGGCAGCTGGTGGTGGACCGACCGTCCCACGCCCACGGAGGAAGAGTTCGCCTGGATGGCGAAGATGTGCAGGGAATAC
>CACZOW010000257.1 GCA_902782885.1 uncultured Ruminococcus sp.
ATTCGTACTGCCGACCACCAAGTCAGTCGTTGCCAACGACATCATCATCTTCGTGATGCTGATGCTGTTCTACCTGTTCATGACCATTTACTGCACGCCGTATAACGCGCTGATCGCGGAACTGGGCGACACGCAGCAGCACCGGATCAACGTTTCCACATACATTTCGTTCACGTACATCGCGGGCTTCTCGGTGGCAACGTTCATGCCCAACCTGGCGGGTCTGCTTGAAGGCGCGGTGGGCAAAGAAAACTCCGTGCGTATTGCCATCGGCATCATGTGCGCGGTCGCGGCGGCGGCAATGCTGATCCCGGCGTTTTATATCAAAGAACGCGATTATATTGACAGCAAGCCGGTCAAAACACCCGCGTTCAAATCGCTGATCGCCACGTTCAAGGACGGCCAGTTCCGCCGCTTCGTTTACAGCGACGTGATCTATTTCTTCGCCGTAACGCTGTTCCAGACCGGTCTGGCGGATTTCGAGACCAACCTGATGGGCATCGGCACGGACAAAACGTTCCTGCTCACCGTTCTGATGACCGTGGTCAGCCTGAGCCTGTATCCCGTGGTCAACCGCCTCGCGCCGAAACTGGGCAAGAAAAACATCATTATCACCGGTTTCTTCGCGTATTCCGCGGTGTTCCTGATCACGGCGCTGTCTTCGGCGGCGAAGGTGGGACGCGTGCACATTTTCGGTATCATCGTCGCGGTGCTGGCCGGCATCCCGATGGCGATACTGGGCATTCTGCCGCAGGCGTGCGTTGCCGACGTATCCGAACTCAACACTCTCAAGACCGGCGAAGACCGTTCCGGCATGTTCTTTGCGGCCCGCACTTTCGCCATGAAAATGGGCCAGGCGCTGTCGATGCTGATCTATACTTCCGTGACCGCTTCCAAGCTTAAGAACGAAGCCGGCGAGACGGTGGTCGCCGCCTCCCAGTACCGGACCGTGGCGTACATTGCCACCGGCGCCTGCCTGATCGGCGCGCTCCTGTTCTTCCTGTATAAAGAGAAGATGATCATGAAGAAAATTGACGACCTGAAAGCGGAAAAAACACCTGCCGCTGAAGAGGCCGCCGAACCTGTCAGCGCGACCTGACCGATCCGGAAGAGGATATTAAGATGCTCAATATCGGCTGCCATCTGTCAAATTCAAAAGGCTATATGAACATGTGCCGCGAAGCGGCGTCCATCGGGGCCAACACCTTCCAGTTCTTCACGCGGAATCCCCGCGGCGGGGCGGCGAAGGATATTGACCCTGCGGACGCTGCGGAAGCGCGGCAGTTCATGGCGGACAACGGCTTTGTGAAGATCCTTGCCCACGCGCCCTACACGCTGAACCCCTGCGCCGCCCGTCCGGAAGTGCGGGAGTTTACCGAGAACACGATGGCGGACGATCTTCGCCGCATGGAGTTTACCCCGGGCAATATGTATAATTTTCACCCGGGCAGCCATGTAGAACAGGGGATCGATGCCGGTATCGAGCTGATCACAGGCATGCTGAACCGCATCCTGCGGCCGGAGCAGTCGACGACGGTGCTGCTGGAGACGATGTCCGGCAAAGGCAGCGAAGTGGGCAGCCGCTTTGAGGAACTGCGCAGGATCATCGACGGCTGCGAACTGTCGGACAAACTGGGCGTGTGCCTGGATACGTGCCACGTGTTTGACGGCGGGTACGATATCGTCGGCGACCTCGACGGCGTGCTGGCGGAATTCGACCGTGTGATCGGACTGGAACGGCTCCGGGCGATCCATATCAACGATACCAAGAATCCGTTCGGCAGCCATAAAGACCGCCACGAGAAGATCGGCGAAGGTTATATCGGGGTCGATGCGTTTTGCCGCATCGTGAACCATCCGGCGCTGAAAGGACTGCCGTTTTTCCTGGAAACACCCAATGAACTGGACGGCTACGGCCGCGAGATCGCGCTCCTGAGGAGCCTGTGCAAGTAAGACCTGAAAGATGATAATCTACGGTTTTTTCAATGACAGCCGCGTGACGGCGGGATTTTCGGAGCGTTCCGGGGGCGTATCGCCAAAACCTGTGAACGCTCTCAATCTCAGTTTCACCCGCGAACCGGAAAGCCGGGACAACGTGCTGGAGAATCACCGTATTGCCGCAGCACAGCTGGGCGTGCCGCTCGAGTCGGTCACCCGCATGCCGCAGCTGCACGGCGCCAATATCCTGCGCGTCACACAGGAACTGCGCGGCTGCGGCGTGACAAAACCTTTTCCTCCGGAAGCGGCGGGAGGCTTTGACGGGCTGATCACGAACGAACCCGGGATCACGCTTTCTACCACCCACGCGGACTGTACGCCGGTGCTGATGTGGGACCCGGTGAAGTGCGCCGCGGCGGCCGTGCATTCGGGCTGGAAAGGCACATGCCTAAAGATCGCCGCCCGGGCGGTGGAACGCATGCACGAAGAGTTCGGTTCGGATCCCGCAGATATCAAGGCGGTCATTGGCCCCGCGATCTCAAAAAACCGTTTTGAAGTGCGTGCGGACGTGCTCGGCGAATTCCGAAAAGTGTTCAGGGATTCTGATGCCTTCGAAACGCTTACCGACGGCCCCTGCGGCGACGCCGGCGATCCCAAATGGCACGTGGATATGCGCGGCTTTGTGAAGCTTGCCCTGCGCGAGGCAGGAGTGACGGAAGCCAATATTTTTGACGACGCACTGTGCACCTATACGCTGGAAGACCGCTTCTTCTCCCACCGCCGCGACGGCGCGCGTTCGGGGGCAATGGCCTCGTTCATTTACATCCGGCCCGACGGGGACAATGGCTCACGGGGTGCCCGAACATGAGAAGGATCCGCACCGCCCGGTACGCGGGCATATTACTTGCGGTCCTGCTGCTCCCCGCGCTGCTTGCCGGGTGCTTTAACGACTACGTGCAGCCCCGCAGCTCCGTTGTCCCGGAAATACCTGAGACGACGCCCGCACCCACGCCGGAGGCCGTTTCCACCGGCGGCACGCTGACCGTGGCGGTGCAGGGGAGCCCCGCCGGCTTCAATCCGCTCACCACCGTCAATGAAGATCTGATATATTATTCCGCGTTCGCGTACGAACCGCTCGTTGCCCTGGGCAATTCCATGACGCCGGAAGGAGTATTGGCCACGGACTGGAGTTCACCGGACGGGGTCAATTGGACCGTTTATCTCCGGCAGGACGTGCGGTTCAGCGACGGAACGCAGTTGACCGCGCGCGATGTGGCGGCAACGGTGGAAGCGCTCCGGAACACCGAAAGCGTGTATTCCGAGTGCGTGGCGGGAATCGACGCCTGCACACCCGAGGAAAATACCGTTAAATTCCGCCTGAAGACCGCGGACGGCCTGTTCCCCTGGAAGCTGTTTTTCCCGATCCTGAAGTCCGGGGAGACCTCCGGCGCGTTCCCCGCGGGCACCGGCCCGTTCCGTCTGGAGTCCGCCGGGAAAAGTGAGCTCAGATATGTGCGCAGCGAGAACTTCCGCGGGAACGCGGCTGCTATTGACGCCGTAGTGCTGAAGTTTTTTGAATCGGCGGCGGAAAAGGCGTTGTCCGGCTGCGACCTGATCCTGCTCTCCGGCGACGCGGCGGTCAAGTACAGTTCACAGCTGGGGTATTCGACGCGCCAGTTCGACGGCAATTCACTGATCTGCATCATTCCGTACATGTACACCGGCAGGAAAGTGGAATACCAGGTCAGCGACAAACAGAAGATCACTCAGCTGGCCACCAAACGCGCCGAAGCGCTCGACCTGAACATGCGCCGCGTGCTGGAGTGCGCCCTTGACCGGGAACGGGTGATCGAGCGCACGGTCTCCGGCAAAGGCAAGGCATACGACTGGCCCGGACTGGACAACACGCTGTTCCGCAAGCACGTGGAACTGCCGGTCTTTGCGGACGACCTGGTCGAAAAGCTTCTCAAACGGGAGGGGTATACCCACGAAGGCGGCAACACCGCCTGGTACAAGGCGGACGACACCGATAAAAAGAAGCCGCTCACGTTCAATTTTATCGTTGACAGCGGAGACGTGGAACTTATCCAGGCCTGCGACAGTGTGGTCAGCCGGCTCAAGGCGATCGGAATAAAAAGCGTCGTGGACGTGGCGGCGGGCGGTGAACTGACGGCGAAATTCCTGTCCGGAGAATACGACTATACTTTTATGCGGCTCAACACGGGCCTGGCGCCGGATCTGCGCCGCGTATTTGCAAACGGCAGCATTTTTGATTATAATGGCTTCGATACCGAGGCGCTGCGGAGCCGCGTGAACGCGCTCTCGCGCACGTGGCGTCAACAGGGCACAGGCACGGATTCCTGCGTGATCTTTGCGGAATCGTTCAGCGCCGGATTGAACGACCTTTATAACGCGCTGGAGCAGGAGCTGCCGTTTATCGGACTGTACGTGCGCCGCAGCAGCCTGCTGTATTCCGCGCGGCTGGTCATCAGCGAAGCCGCGGGCACTGAAGCGTGGAACGTATTCCCGGATCCCGCTTCGTGGTATCTGGTATGATCCGGCGGAAGGATGGGACAATGGCCGAAAAAACCACCGGCACCGCGACCGGTCAACGCGGCAATAAATTTGTATACACGCTGATCATCGACATATTGCTGTTCGTGGGGATCGGGGCGATCATTATAGGCGTTGACCAGCTCACCAAACAGCTGGTGTATAAAAACATATCCTACGGGTCTTCAAAGGTGCTGATACCGCGGCTGCTGGAATTGTCCCACGTGCACAACACCGGCGCCGCCTGGGGCATGCTGAGCGAGCATACGGGCGCGCTTTCGGCGGTGACGCTGGTCGCCTGCGCCCTGCTGGCGTTTCTGCTGTTCCAGAGCCGGAAAATGAGCTTCAAGATATCGCTGATGCTGGTGATCGGCGGCGCGATCGGCAATCTTATCGACCGCATTTCGCGCGGCTACGTGATCGATTTTATCCGCGTCTGGATATTCAAATACGAGTTTCCGAATTTCAACGTTGCCGATTCGTGCATCACTATAGGCTGCGTTATGATGATCGTGGCGGTGCTGCTCTCGGGGCGCAAAGAAGGGGACACGCTGTTCTTCCCGGGCTCGCCCGCGGGACGTTTGCTGGGTTCCGGCAGAAAAAAGACGGAAGAGCACGCTGTAATTGACCACAGCGCCGTCGAGGGCGCGGCGGAGGCGCCGGAGGCGATCGAAAGCACCGTGAATGAGGCCGCAGGCGGCAATGATGCGGACGGCGATGATTGACGACGAATGCATGATACTGAGCGCCGCCGCGGTAAGCGACGCTAAACGGCTGGATTCGCTTTTGCCGGAATTGTTCCCGGAAGCGATCGCAAGCCGCAGCCGGGCGCAGAAACTGATCGAAGACGGCGCGGTGCTGGTGGACGGGAGCCCTGCCAAAGCGCGCACGGCCGTAAAAGCGGGCGCCGAGGTGACGGTGGAACTGCCGCCTGCCGAAAACTACGACGCCGTGCCTGAAAACATACCGCTCGACGTGGTGTACGAAGACGAAGATATTATCGTCGTCAACAAGCCCCGTGGCATGGTGGTGCATCCCGCGGCGGGCAATCCTTCCGGCACGCTGGTAAACGCGCTTCTGTACCACTGCACGGACCTCTCGGAGATCGGCGGCGTGGTGCGGCCCGGGATCGTGCACCGGATCGACAAAGACACCACCGGGCTGATCGCGGCGGCCAAAAACGACCGCGCGCATCTGGCGCTGGCGGAACAGCTGAAGACGCGGACCATGCACCGGATCTATATGGCGGTGGCGGAAGGCCTGGTGCGCCCGGAAACGGGAGAGATAAACGCGCCCATCGGCCGTTCGCCCAAAGACCGCAAAAAAATGGCGGTGGTGAAAGGCGGCCGCGAGGCGCTGACGCGCTACACTGTGCTGTGTGAAAATGCCGACAGCCGCACGTCGCTTTTGCGTCTCAGCCTGGACACCGGGCGCACGCACCAGATCAGAGTGCATCTGAGGTATATCGGCCACCCGGTCGCCGGAGATCCCGTGTACGGCCTGCGCAACACGCGCGGCATGACGGGGCAGGCGCTCCACGCGGGGAAACTGATATTGACCCATCCGCGCACCGGAGCGGTGATGAGCTTCTGTTGTCCGCCGCCCGCCGATCTCGAGGCGCTGCTGGAACGTACCGGGCTGAAGCCGGGAGAAGGGAAGTTTTACGATGAGATTGGTTAGTATAATCGTACCGTGCTACAACGAGGAAAAAGCGCTGCCGCTGTTCTATCCGGCGATCCGGGACGTGGCGGAGGAGTGCCGCGCGCGGGACTGCGAATTCGAGTTTATTTTTGTAGACGACGGATCATCGGACAACACTCTGGGCGTCATCAAAGAGCTGCTCGCCGGCGATGACCGCGTAAAATATGTTTCGTTCTCACGCAATTTCGGCAAGGAGGCGGCAATGTTTGCCGGCCTTGAGGCGGCGCGCGGGTCAATGGTGGCCATCATGGACGCCGACCTTCAGGATCCGCCTTCGCTGATACCTGAGATGATCCGCATCCTCGACGAAGAACCGTACGACTGCGTGGGTTCACGCCGCGTCACCCGCAAGGGCGAACCTAAGATCCGGTCGCTTTTTGCCCGGATGTTCTACAAAATAATGCGCAAAATGAGTAAAACGGAGATCGTTGACGGCGCCCGGGACTTCCGCCTGATGAAGCGCCCGATGGTGGACGCCATACTTAACATGCGAGAGTACAACCGTTTCTCGAAAGGCATTTTCAGCTGGGTGGGCTTCCGCACCAAATGGCTGGAATACGAAAATATCGAACGCGCTGCGGGGGAGACCAAATGGTCGTTCCGCAAGCTGCTGTTTTATTCGATCGACGGCATGGTGGCGTTTTCCACGACGCCGCTCGCGGTCTCTTCAGTGCTGGGACTGGTATTCTGCCTGATATCGTTCATCGCGCTGATCATCGTATTCGTGCGTCAGCTGATCTGGCACAACTCCGTCGGCGGCTGGGCAAGCGCAATGTGCATAATATTCTTCCTGAGCGGCATCCAGCTGTTCTGTATCGGGATACTGGGTCAATACCTCTCAAAAACGTATATGGAGGTCAAGAAGCGCCCCATCTACGTCGTGGGGGAGAGCAACGTCGGCGAGCAGGCCGGCAATATCTCCGGCGAGCATGCCTCCGCGGAACGCGGCGGGAAAAACGTCTGATATTTCTGAACTGACCGGACATTCCAGCGTCACCGGCACGCCTTCCAGCGGGTCGGTGAATTTTATTTTGTACTGATGCAGAAGCTGATGCGTGCCGCCGCCTTCGTACGCCGGGCCGTACAGCGAATCGCCGGCGAGCGGAAGTCCGATACCGCTCATGTGTACCCGGATCTGATGCGTACGTCCGGTTACCAGCGCAAACGCCGCCAGCGCCCTCCCGGCTGTACGGTCGGCCTCCAGAATTTTAAAGAACGTGGTCGCGGGACGGCCCTGCGGGTCGATCCTGCGCCTGATGATGCTGGAGGTATCACGGGCTATCCCCGCGTCGATGCGGCCGCGGAAACCCCTCCTGAGTGCGTTTTTTTGCGGAAAGGCCGTGGTATCCAGCACGCCCAGGTAGATCTTGGTGTAAAGGCCTGCTTCCGCCTGTAGTTTCAGCCGCTCCTGGATGAGGCCGGCTTTGGCGCACAGCAAAAGCCCGGACGTGCCCAGGTCCAGCCGGTTCACAAAATGCATGCCCGCGTTGATGCCGCGGGTGCGGTAGTAATTGACGATACCGGCGGCAATGGATCCCTCACGGTGGAAACATGTGGGATGGACAACGCAGCTTGCGGGCTTATTGACCGCCAGCAGCCCGGCGTTTTCGAAAATAATATCAAGTTCCACGGGTTCCGGCGGTATTTCCGACGGCGTCTCCGCGGCGGCGAGGTCAATGTCTATACGGTCTCCCGCACGGAGCCGCTCCCGCACATGTACCGGATGCCCGTTCACAAAAATCCCGTTTCCGCTTTTCAGCTTGCGCAGCGTCGTGGTAAAAATACCGAGTTTGTCCTTCAGCACGTACAGAAGTACGCCTCCTTCATCTTCCGGGCCGCAGGCATAGTGCAGCGCCGGGGAGGGAAAGCGATCGCAGGTATTCAGGTTGCTGTAATTCGGTATATCCATTGCACGATCCGGTCAAAAATGCGCGGCCGTCCAGAACGGCCGGCCGCGCGGATAATTACGTATTCAGCCTGATCCGGCGAACCGTATTATTTCTTTTTCTTTTTAGCAGACGCGATCACGACAGCCGCGACTGCGCCGGCAATAACTACCGCGCCGGCGACAACAACGGGCAGTACCCATTTGTTGTTCTTTTCTTTTTTCACAGTGTCA
>CACZOW010000258.1 GCA_902782885.1 uncultured Ruminococcus sp.
CATCGGTGCGGCGCTGGTAGAAGTCGCGCTGGTCTCCGGCGCCAATACGGAATACGGGCTGATGGTCGATACCGTTGACGGCGAGAAGCTGGATTACAACGAAGACGGCTATTACTGGGCCTTCTACATTGACGGCGAATACGCTATGACCGGTGTGGATTCCACCAACATCGAAGAGGGCAAAGTGTACACGTTCAAGGCCGAGGCGGCCTGACAGACGCGGACGGATCTTTCCGGCCGCGATGACCGGAGGACCGAGCGTGAAAAACATACCGCGGCGCTATCCGGTTTTTCCGGCGGCGCCGCTGTTTTTATGCGTTCCCGAACAGGAAATACGCGGAAGCGAATTGACGCGGAGCGCGAATTGAATTAAAATTTCTGCGGAGATCAAAAAAGTTCCGGAAAGCCGGCGGTTTTTGACGACTGTTTAAATGAACGCGGCTATGCGAAGGAGGCACAGGATGCGGAACGTTGATAAAGCGGACAATATTTCCGGCATGACCGGTATGACAGATCCCGAACTGGTGAGAGCATTTCAGCAGCGGGACCAGGAGGTCATTGCGCGCGTCGACGCCCGGTACGGAGATTATCTGCTCGCCGTTTGCATGAATGTGCTCGGCAGCCGGGAAGACAGCGAAGAGTGCCGGAACGACGCGTACATGCGCGCCTGGAACAGCATTCCGCCGGACGAACCGGACAACCTCAAGGCTTACCTCGCGGCGCTGGCGCGGGCGGCGGCAATTGACCGCTACAGACATGACCGGCGTCAAAAGCGCGGCGGTACCGAAAAGGCTGTGTCGTTTGATGAGCTTGAAGGAATTGTCGCCGAAAGCGGTGAAGTAACGGATGAAGTCGAAGCATCGGAGCTGGCGGCCGCGCTGAACCGGTTTCTGTCCGGCATCGGCACGCGGGAGCAGATCTGTTTCGTACGCCGCTACTATTTTTCCGAATCGGTCGCGCAGATCGTTGAGAAAACCGGTTTTTCAAAGAGCACCGTGTACGAGCTGCTGGCCGGGATCCGCGTAAAATTGCAGGCGGCGCTGAAGAAGGAGGGCTTTTTATGATCTCAAAAGAAGTGTTCAGAGACGCGATGTCGCTGATAGATAAAAAGTACGTAAAGCAGGCTGTTCAGGCGGAAACTGAAACGCCGGCGGAAACGGGGGACAACGCCGTTACGGAAGCCGCCGCAGCTGAAAGCGTCCCGGATGAGCCCCTGCCGCCGCGCGCGGACAACACCCCCGCCCGGCGCCTCCGCACCCCGGGTCTCCGACAGCTCCTGATCACCGCCGCCGTTCTGGTGTTCTGTACGGTGCTGGGCGTCGTGATCGCGGTAAACGTCCGGATGCGCGGGCGCGGATCACAGCCTGCGGGCGCGTCGGATATCGCGGGTTCCGCCCCCACGCCGGCGTCTTCCGACGGCATTGCCCCGGTCGATCCTACTCCGACTCCCCGGCCCACCGTTGACCCCAACGCCGAATTGTTCAACCGGATAATGTACGATATGGACAAGTTTATCGAGATCGTATACGATTATTCCCTTGACCCGCTTCCGAAGGACGGATCTGCGCTTCATACCGAAGCGCCGGGAGCTCGCACTGACGTAAGCGATCTGCGCCGGGCGCCGGAGGTATTTACGGGCAAAACGGTCATGCTGAAGTTGACCGAAAACGACAGATCTATTTTCGATTCATCAGACGTGTTTTTCGTACTGCACCGCGACGTTATAAACGGAGAGGAAGCGAATACCGGACGAGTAGTGATCATGGTATCCGAATTCGCGGAGAAACCGTACCATTCGGGTACGGATCATGTTTTTGCCGGGCAGTACTGTCTGCTCATAGCGGGCCGTACGGAGAACGTCTCGAACGTAGTCTCCCAGACAGACTCCGGAGCGATCTTTTTTGAAGGGATCACGATCGAGCAGATATCGATAATTGACTTTTTTGACATGCTCTACCCGCGCAACGCCTTCATAGCACGGACAAAATTGCTGGATCTGTCTGTGGACCGGGTGAATGCATCGCTGCTTCTCAATGAACGGCCGCTGTTCGGATATGTAAGCGGAGAGGACGGCGCGGCCGTAAAAACCAGGCTCGTGCGCCGGAACACGCTGGGAACGATCAGCCTGGTCAACGATGATGCGGAAAGACCGTTTCTGAGCGTTGAAATGGATGATGCGAGCCATGTCAATATTGACCCGTTGCTTCTAACTTATGAGCGCTTCGGCCTGGATTATCCCGCTGACAACGGCGGGGACCGCGCGCTTTCGTACAACGTCAGATCGCCCGAGGAGTATGTCAAGGCATTTCTGCGCGGTTATCCGGAGTATATGACGGCGCGGGAGCTGTTTGACAGCGTCGGCTGGCTGCAGCGCGGGGTCACCTGGCTCGGCGACGGCGGCGTGATATACCGGTATCTGTCCAAGCTCGGCGACAAAGTGGTCATCATAACCACCCCCGTGCTGTATGATTCGAAGGCCGTAGGCTTTATCTGGAAAAGCGGATTGAGCTATTATGTTACGATCGATGGGCAAAAGTATGTGCTCTTGCCCGATTCGATGCTCGGATTCGATGACAATGACTGCGAATTTCCCATCCTCGTCGGCGATCAGTTGCGCAGCCGGGAGGCGGACAAAGAACCGTTCACCGTCGAAGTCTTCCCGAGCTCACAATACGATTCTGTTGCAGCCGAGCTGAAGGGCCGGTCGGATGCCGTCGAGGAGCGCAGAGACGTGCCGTGATAACTGTGCTGGACTCCCGCGCCCGTATGTGGTAGAATGCAGCGAAACATATTGTCAGCGCAGGAGAGAAGCGGATGTTTGATCCGAAGACCGACAGGTTCCCGTATCCGGAGTACACCGACCGGCACTACCTCAAAGTAAACAAAAAGTATGACGCGGAGTTCAACGCGGAGTATCCGTATGTTGACCAAAGCAAGCCGTTCGAGCGCCGGCGGCGGTGGTTCAGAATGTTTTTGAACGCGCTGGTGTTTCCGGTTGTCCGCGTGCGGCTGGGGCTGAAAATTGTCGGCCGGCAAAACCTGAAAAAACATAAAAATGTGATTGACGGCGGCGTGATTTCCTGCTGCAACCACGTGCATCTGTGGGATTTTCTCGCGATCCTGCGCGCGGTGCGGCCCCGGCATCCGTACGTGCTGATCTGGGCGCCGAACGTCAACGGCGACCTGGGCAAAGAGATGCGGCTCGTTGGCGGCATCCCGATCCCGGAAGGCGGCGTGTCGGCAACGGAGGCAATGCTGGCTGACGCGGGCAGGATGTTAGATGCCGGCGGCTGGCTGCACGTCTACCCCGAGGGCAGCATGTGGGAGTATTACCAGCCGGTGCGGCCGTTCAAGCGCGGCGCCGCGTACATGGCCTGCCGTTTCGGCAAACCGTTGCTGCCG
>CACZOW010000259.1 GCA_902782885.1 uncultured Ruminococcus sp.
CGCAAAGGCGAAGACGAGATCCCGCAGTGGCATGACATGGATAAATACAAGCGCATCGGCGGCGGCGTGATCGCCGCGGCAGTCGTGCTGCTTATAGTGTTTATTATAATTTAATCCGCGGGGGACAGATCCTTTTCAGAGGGATCCGGAAGGTCTGTCCCCCGCACAACTTCTCGTCGCACGGCAGCCGTACCGGCGCCGGGCGACACCGCAGAAGGGGGACAGATCCTTTTCAGAGGGATCCGGGAGGTCTGTCCCCAACACAAATGAGAGGCAGGACACATCCTTGGAAACATACAGCGTAAGCCTTGACCGTATAATCAACGAAATGCAGCTGCGGGTGCTCTCGGGCGGCGAACTCACCGCCGGGGTCAACATCACTACACCCGACCTCAACCGGCCCGGACTGGAGATCACCGGCTACACCGAAGACTTCACCCATGACCGCGTGCAGCTGATGGGCAACTCCGAAATGCTGTACCTGCGCGGCCTCGAGCCGGAGGTGCGGGGCGGGCGGCTGGAGAAATTGTTCGCCATGGGCTTCCCGTGCCTTATTATTGCCCGCGCGCTGGAGCCGTTCCCTGAAATGCTTGCGCTCAGCGCGAAGTACGGAATACCGGTGCTGGGGGCGGATATTGCCACCACCGCGCTGTACAGCGAACTGAACCGGTATCTGTGCGTGCAATTGGCGCCGCGGGCGATGATCCACGCCGGCCTGGTGGAAGTTTACGGCGAAGGCGTGCTGATCGAAGGCAAAAGCGGCGTCGGCAAAAGCGAGACCATGCTGGAACTCATCAAACGCGGCCACCGCCTTGTCGCGGACGATCTGGTGGAGATCCGCCGGGTATCCCACAAAACGCTGGTGGGCAGCGCGCCGGACATCATCCGCCACCTGATCGAGATCCGCGGCGTGGGCTTCGTGGACGTGAAGCGCCTGTACGGCATCGGCGCCGTAAAAATGACGGAAAACATCCAGCTGGTGATACAGCTGGAAAAATGGGTCGAAGGCAAGGAATACGAACGCGTCGGGATGGAAGATACCTTCACCGACATTCTCGGCATCAAGGTGCCCTGCGTAACAATCCCGGTCATGCCCGGCCGCAACCTGGCCGTGATCGTGGAGGCGGCGACAATGAACAACCGCCAGAAGATGATGGGCTACAACGCGGCCAAAGAGCTTAACAAGCGCGTGTTTGAGAACGGCGGCATGCCGGAGGGCGGCAGCGGATTCAGCCCGTATTATTGAGACTTTGCGGTCGGAGCGGCCGACGGAGGAAACGAAGAAACTATGTACAAAAGATTATGCGCCGTTGCCGGCGAGGACAACGTAACGCGCCGCGCGAAGCTGGACCGCCTGACCACGTTCAGGATAGGCGGCGAAGCGGATCATCTGGTGAATGTGAGCTCCGCGGAGGCACTCGGGGGCATCCTCCGGCTGTGCCGCGACGAGCAGGTGCCGGTGTACGTCATGGGGCGCGGCAGCAATCTGGTCTTTGACGACGCGGGGTTCCGCGGCGTCGTGCTGCGTCTGTGCGACAGCGACGAATGCTTACGCATCGTGGAGGAGGACAACGACAGCGCGCTGGTATACGCGTTTGCCGGCGCGGCGCTGACGCGGCTGGCAATTTTTGCCTTCGAGCACGGGCTCTCCGGGCTGGAGTTCGCTTCAGGTATCCCGGGCAGCGTGGGCGGCGGAGTGGTGATGGACGCGGGTGCGTACGGCGGTCAGCTGGCGGATTGCGTTGTCCGCAGCGAATACGTGCGGCGCGTACCGGATTATGAGGCGGGCGCGTTTGACGGCGCGGCGCAGCAGTTCGGTTACCGCACGTCCGTGTACCAGAGCGGGGAATATATTGTCACCGGCGCGTATTTCAGGCTGCGGAAGGGCAGGGAAAAGGCGGATATCGGCGCGGAAATGCGCGAACTCAACGGCCGCCGCCGCGAAAAGCAGCCCCTGGAGTACCCCAGCGCGGGCAGCGCGTTCAAACGGCCGGCAGGGGATTACGCGGGCAGGCTCATAGAAGCGTCGGGACTGCGCGGCTACCGCATCGGCGGCGCGCAGGTGTCGGAAAAGCATTGCGGCTTCATCGTGAACCGCGGCGGCGCCACGGCGGCGGACGTGCGGGCGCTGGTGAACGCGGTACGGGAAAAGGTTTACGCGGACTCCGGCGTGCTGCTGGAGCCGGAAATCAAATTTGTAGGGGAGCGTGGCTGAGCGTGGAATTCGTTGTCATCACCGGAATGTCCGGGGCGGGCAAGACCCAGACCGTGAAATTTATGGAGGATATGGGGTATTTTTGCGTTGACAACCTCCCCACGTTCCTGCTTCCGAAATTTGCCGAACTTTGCGGCGGCAGCGAACTGGGCCACGGTCAATACGCGCTGGTCCTGGACGTTCGCGGCGGCGATTTCGTGCAGGAACTGCTGGACTTCACCGCTCAGATGAAGAAGCATCAGATCCAGGTGCGCATACTGTTCCTGGACTGCTCCGACGCGGCGCTGATAAGCCGCCATTCGGAGAATAAAAAGCTGCACCCGCTGGCAAAGGACGGCAACAACGCCGAAGCCATCGCCCGGGAGCGCGAGATCCTGGCGCCGCTGCGCGAACGTTCGGATTACGTTATCGACACGACGCTGCTCACCACCTGGGACCTGAAAAAGCGCATCCGCTCGATCTTCGGCGACAGCCCCGCGGCGGGGGAGATGCTGGTGGAGATCGTGTCTTTCGGCTACAAATACGGCGTGCCCGCCAACGCGGACCTGATGTTCGACGTGCGCTTCCTCAACAATCCGTATTACGTGCCGGAACTGCGCGGACTCACGGGCAACGACAAAGCGGTCTCCTCCTACATATTTTCGGACCCGGCGGCGCAGGAGTTCCTGGACAAAGCGTCGGATATGCTGGACTTCCTGATCCCGCTCTACCGCAGGGAAAGCAAGCAGGCGCTGGTGATCGCCGTGGGCTGCACGGGCGGGCATCACCGCAGCGTGACCGTGGCCAACGAGCTCACCCGCCTGCTCTCCGAGCGCGGCGTCAATATCACCCTGGTCCACCGCGATATCGGTCGCTGAAAATTTAATGTTGACGCCGGAATAAATATATGTTAGAATAAGGTGCTGTACGAAGTAATTCAGCTTTGGAGGTAAACAAAATGACAAATAAAAATCGTGTAAAAGTTCTGGTCGCCATTCTCCTCGTTGTAGTGATGAGCCTTTCGCTGTTCGCCTGCAAGAAGGAACAGGGGTATGTTGAAGAGAAAGTTTACGAGAAGAATTACGACAATGACCGTTTCTACTATGTTGTCTATTATCCCGATGACTGGACAGTCTCTGTCGGTTCTCAGGGCTATGAGCTGGCGACGCTGACTCCCAAGAGAGCGGATCAGGACGCCTACCTCTGCTGCAAGCTTTTCCCTGCCGCCCAGGCCAATAACGCGGAAGATATCAAGGCATCCTTCACCGTTTATAAGATCGACACGAAGAGCATGATGAATACCATCAAAGACTTCGCCGACAAACTGCTGGATCAGAACTCCCTGTACTACCTCAACGATGTTTTCGTAGAGGAAGGCCTTGAGAGAACGTCTTTCAACTTCAAGGATACCGAGTCCACGAGAGAGAACCCGAACCACTTCCAGTTCAATACCGCGAACTATGAATTCGTCAGAAACGGCGAAGAGTGGAGAGGTAAATTCTATGTTTCTTCTTCCAACAACACCTGGATGTTCGTCGTATGCGTTGAGTCCGTCGAGTCTGAGTGGGATGCTAACTACAACATCTTCAAAGGCATGATGCACGACTTCACCTTCCGCGGATACGAAGAGACCAAAGAGAAATAATAGTGTTTCCGACGGCGTCATAATGTCGAGCTCAGCGGAGGTCCTTTTCCGGGACCGCTGCTGTTTTTTAGTTTGTGATCGGGCATGAGTATTTTTTAAACATGGGGACAGACCCCATGTTTAAAACGGACGGGGAGGCGGACAAGGCGCATGATAGAATTTGAAGTCAACGATAAGGAGTCCGGCCGCACGCTGGATGCCGTGTTCTTTGCGCGTTTCCCCGGTGTCCCCGCCGGCGTGTTTTTCAGGGCGCTGCGGAAGCGCGACGTGAAAATTGACGGCGTGCGGACCTCCGATCCGCATACCAGATTGACCGGGGGAGAACGGGTAACGGCGTATGTTGACGCGGTCAACGCTCCGGATGCCTCCTCAGACGCACGTAATGGGCGTTTAAAGGCATTTTCCGGTATCAAAGCTATAGAGTGGAATGATTTTATTCTGGCCGCGGAAAAGCCTCAGGGACTGCTCAGCGAGCCGGACCCGGAGCGCCCCGGCGAGCCTTCACTGGTCGAACTGCTGCGCACCGGCATTGAACATGGGGACAGACCCGCGTCAGACCGCACCGACCGTCTCGAACTGTGCCACCGCCTCGACCGGAATACCGGCGGGCTTATCTTCCTCAGCAAAAGGCCGGAATACACCGCGGCGGTGAAGGCCGCGCTTAACGCCCGGTATTACAAAAAGATATATGCCGTACGCGCGGCGGGCGATCTGAGGCGCATACTGCCGGCGGACGGCACCTGGCGCCGTTTTGACGCGTTCCTTGTAAAATTTCCGGGAGAGAGCCGCGTGCGTGTGACGGACGCGCCGGTGAAAGGGTCAAGACCGATCGCCGCCTGCTTCCGGTTTATCGGCAGCCGTGTCGTGAACGGGCTCACGCTGAGCGACGCGGAGGCAATGCTCATTACCGGCCGCACCCACCAGATCCGCGCTCAGCTCGCGTATCTGGGCTTCCCGATCGTTGGCGACGGCAAATACGGTATCGACAGGATCAACCGCCTCGCCGGCCTCCGCTTCCAGGCGCTGTGGGCGTGCCGGTACGAATATGACCCGCGGCACGAGCCGCTGCCCGCGCCCGATCCGGCGCACAACGGCATTTTGCTCCCCGAGGGCGGCTGGAGCGCGCTGCTGCCGCAGAAGACGTTCGAATCGGAGCCGCGGTTCCGTTGACGGCCGCGCCTTTCTGCCTGATCCGCCGCTCGAAACGATCAAAAAAACCGGACCCGAAGGTCCGGTTTTTTCATCATTTAGAGCTTCAGCACGTCGATGCGTGCTTTAAGTCTCAGAAGGATCTCTTCTTCGCGAACACGACCGCAGCGCCCATAGCGAGAACGGCGATCACCGCGATCATAGCGACGGCAGCGTCACCGGTCTTCGGAATGGTCTCGGCGGGAACGTCGGTGTTCTCGGGATTGGCGACAAAGAAGTCACCGTCAACGATCTCAGCATTGAGAACAATGTTGAAAGCGTCGTTCTGATATTCGAAATTAGCAGCGGCAGGATTGTCGATCTTCGGAAGAACAAGGTAAGGTTTCTTATCCGAAGGAGCTTCCTCGTTGGCAGCCTGGAGAGATTCGGTGTAATCAGGATTGGTAAGCGTGAACTTAACTACGTAAGTGCCGGCAGGCATATCTTCGCCAAGGTCAAACGCAAACGCAGGATTGTTATCGCCGTCGGAGACAACTTCTTTGACCTTCAGAGGAGTCTGAGCAACAGTGTTCTCCATGTTGTAAGCGAATTTGAAGAGTTCGCATTTCCACTCAGCCTTCGGGCCGTTGCCGACCGTGGGATTGGAAGCCCAGTAGATGCCAAGGTTGATGGCGTTGAACGCACCCGCTGTGGTGAATTTAACAGCAGCAGACGGATTGCCCGCGTTGATCCAGGTACCGATGGCGCCGCCGCCGTTGTCAAGGATCGCCTTTGCGCCGTACGTTTCTACGGGAGCAACACCGGAGCCGTAGTTACCGTTGATGGAGAACTCAATAGCCTCGTAGATATCGCCGTCAACGCTCTTCGCAACGACAGTGATGAGCTGAGGATCTTCGTTCTGAAGCAGGGGAACAAGAACTTCCATTCTCATTTCGCCGCCGGCATTGATGACGGGACCTTCAGCCTCTCTCTTGAAGCTTTCGTCAAATACCGGTTCGCCGCCGTTGATCTTATAGCCGATCTCAGCGATGTCGGTCTCTTTAAGACCCATCCAGCCGCGAACGGTAAGATTCTGATGGATGCCGGTGATCGGGTTGGCTTCGATCTTTTCGTTGGCAGCGCCGTCAGCGCCCCAGCCCATATCCATATGGGATACGCCGTCAAGATAGAACGTATCAAAAGACAAAGCGAAATCGGTCGTGTTGCGGGCTACTTTCGTGGTGTCGCCGTCAACGTGATCCAAGGCGAACACGGAAACGGTCATGGTGCCCAGGACTAAAGCAACTGCAAGAAGAATGACAAGTGCTTTTTTCATTGTTTAAACCTCCTAAAAATTCCCTCGGCAGTACATCTGCCGATAGTTATAGATATTGTAGCATTTGAAACAACCGTTTTGCAACTGTTTTTTTAGGCTCCGCACAATAAAAATCCGGACCCGAAGGTCCGGTCTTTTCATCGTTTAGAACTTCAGCACGTCAACGTGCTATAAGTCTCAGAAGGATCTCTTCTTCGCGAATACGACCGCGGCGCCCATAGCCAGGATAGCCATGACAGCGAACATAGCGACGGTCGCGTCGCCGGTCTTGGGCTGGTTGATGACCAGGCAGTACTCGGTCAGGCCGAGGCCGGTGCAGGTCCAGTCAGAGCCGGGCGCGTTGGTCTGGTTGGTGTAGCCCTGGCCGCCCACGACTGCGAACATACCGTAGTACAGCGGATCTGCTCCGAACGTGAAGGCGTCTGCGCCGTCAACGTCGGTGACGGTGAAGAGCTCGACAGGCAGTTTGACTTCAAAATCATAACCGTCGTCAGTCTTAACGATCTTGTTCTCGATCTTATCGGTGATATCGGCACCGCCGGCGCTGTCGTTGTCAAGCACGCCGGTCTTGTGGTTGTGCTGCAGCACGGTCAGAGCGTCGCCCAGTTTGAAGGAAATAAACAGACCGGGAACCGCGGAAAGCTTGTCGCCGGGGTTGAAGTTCAGCTGGATCAGATCGTTGGCATTCGCGCCTTTGGCTTTAACGCCGACATACAGGCCGTCAGACTTCATGTTGAAGAAGTACTTGAACTCTTTGCCGTCCATGTCGGGAGAAGCGGTCCAGGCCTTGAAGTTGTCAGCGTTAATGGCATGGCTCTCGGTGTATTCGCCGTCGTTGATCACGCCGTCAATAGCGCTTACGACCGCGGGCTGCTCGGAAGGAGCGTCGGTCTCATCAGGGTTGGCAACAAAGAACTCAGTCATGTTCTCAGCCAGCACGGTGAAGTTGAACGCCTGGTCGGGACGGGAGTACGTGAATTTGCTCTCATCGGGATTTTTGTCCATTTTGGGAAGAACAAAGTAGGAGCCCTTCTCGGCGCCGTCAACGGTGATCGTAGCTTCGGGATTGGTAAGCGTATATCTCACGATATATGTTCCGGCCGGAAGCGCGTCGTCAAAGTTGAAGAACGCTACGGGATTATTGTCGCCAATGGAATCAACAGTGAACGTCTTTACCGCTTCCTGCTGAAGGGTGTATTCGGTATTGTACGCGAACTTGAAGAGTTCAACTTTCATCTTGGCGTACGCGCCGTTGGGAACAGTTTCATTGGAAGCCCAGTAGATGCCTTCGCCGAAGCCTTTGAACTCGCCGGCGGTGGTGAACTTAAGGGTGACAAAATTGTTATCGCCCTGGAGCCAGACACCAATGGCAGCGCCGTCGCCGACGTTAACGTTGGCAAACTGCTTTACGTTGGGATCGGGAGCCGCGTTCGCGTAAGAAATGGTGTGGCACTTCTTCGCATCGCCGTTGGCAAGTTTCTCATAGAAATTGATCTTGACCATGCCCTCAACGATTGCCAGGTTGAAGTTGAAGCGCAGCGCGTAGGTACCGCCGGTCTTCCCGATGATGGTAGAATCGTAATTGCCGATTCCCCAAACGATCTCGCCGTCGTTGATCTGGTATCCGAGATCGGTGAACTCATCGTCGTCGGTGAACC
>CACZOW010000260.1 GCA_902782885.1 uncultured Ruminococcus sp.
AAGCTGGCGGTGTGGTTCGGCGCGTGGCTCAGGGACAACGCGGGCCTTGCGGATCACCGCGGGGACAACGCGCTGGCCGCCAAATGGCAGTCAAAAATAGATTATTACGAGGAAATGAAGGCGGCGCAGTACCGCCAGCTGGAAGAAAAAGGCAAAGTCGAGACTTACTGGGGCGACTGAGTTTTCAACGCGGGGTCAGACCCCGTGCTTAAGACCGCCGGCCTGCCCGGACAAAAGAAAAAGGAGAATCTGGTATGAAAACTCTCAAACTGAATCGTGAAAACGCAAAAAACGCTAAAAATGCGAAGATCTTAAGAATGTGCGTGCTGACGCTCGCCTGCGTGCTGGCAGTCAGTATGTTTGCGGGCTGCGGCAAAGGATCCGCGGAACAGGCTACCGGAGATCCGGCGGGGCAGGTCACTAAGAGGCCTGCGGAGAGCGCCACCCCGGCGCCGGCCCCCGCCGAGACCTTCACGTTTAAGAAGGGCAGCGCGGAAGTCATCATCGGCGCGGAGGCGTCGGCAATATTGGCCGCGCTGGGCGATCCGGACGGCGATCCGTACGAGAGCGAGAGCTGCGCGCTGGAAGGGCTGGAGATCACGTATTCGTATCCGGGGTTTGACCTGTACACGTACAAGGCTTCTAAGAATGCTCCCGAATACATCACCGGCGCCACGTTCTGGGACGATACCATGGAGACCGCGGAAGGCCTGTACATCGGCGCGCCGAGATCTAAAGTGGAATCTCTGTACGGCGTTTCAACGGGGGATAAAACCAACATCACCGTCGAAAAAGGCAAGTGCGCCATACTCATCGTGATGGAGAACGACGCGGTAAAGAGCATCGTGTACAATTACCCCGCGGAAAATATCGTGGGAGGCTGACAAATGTCGGCGCGCGTGCCGCACGCCGCAGTCAATGTGGCAGCGGACGCTCTGGTCACTCCCCGCGGCCTCCGGCTGGATCTGCGGCGCGAGTGCGTGTGCGTTTTGCCGGAAGCGCTGGCGTTCAGCTGGCAGCTCGGTCCGGACCGGACCGGCGCGTGCCATGAGGCGTACCGGATCACGGTGAGCGCGGGAGAAGCCGGCGTACCGGTGTATGACAGCGGCTTCGTGAGCTCCGCCGAAATGACCGGGGTGACGCCGGAGGGAATTGCCGGCGCGCTGACAGACGGAGAGCGGCTGTACCGCTGGGCGGTGCAGGTCAGACTTACCGACGGCCGCGTGAGCGAGTTTCAAAACGGGCAGTTTTTTACGGTCGCGCAGGGTCCGCTTTCCGTTTCGAACGGCATGTGGGCACCCGGCGGACCGTATTTTGCGTTGTTCCGGCGGGGATTTTCCGTTCCGGAGGGGACGGCGCGCGTTCTGGTGCGCGCGACGGCAATATCTCCCGAGCCGGCACGCCAGTTTGTGTACAATTTGTACGTCAACGGCGCCGAAATCGGCGTCGGACCGTCGCGGCTGGACAAATTGACCGCGCCGGATGACGCAAATAACGTTCTATACTACAGTGCGTACGATATAACAGATATGATCGACCTTGCCCCCGGGGCGCAGAACCGGCTGACCGCGCTCTGCCACACCGCCGAGGAGCAGGCGTTTTACGCCGAGATACTGTGTTTCGACCGCTTCGGTTTTAAACACGGGGACAGACCCGTTGTTCAAAAAAACGGGGGCGGAAACGGCGGGCGTGAGGGGGCGTTTGCGGGCTGGCAGGCGCGGAACGGGGACATAGTGTTCCGGCCGGACAATTCGATCGGCACGCATTATTACAGGGCGTACGCGGCGAATATTGACGCCGCGGCCGCGGGCGAGACCGGGTCGTGGGACGGGGAAGGCTGGACGGACGCCGAAACGGCGGAAGGCGCTTTCGACGGATATGTATTGCTGCCCGCACGGACCGGCGCGGTAAAACGGTATGCGCGCCCGTTGCCGCCCGAAGCGGTGCGCCGGACGGAAAACGGGTATTTTATTGACCTCGGGCAGGAGATCGTGGGCGGATTGTCCGCCGCCGTCGACGCCGCGGAAGAGACCGAACTGGAAGTGCGTTTTGGCGAAGAGCTGAACGCGGACGGCAGCGTGCGTTTCGCGATGCGCACGGGCAATATTTACACCGCGCGCTGGCACGTCCTTCCCGGGCCGCAGATGCTCGCGACCCCGGACATGATGACGTTCCGCTACGCGGAATTCCGGGCGTCAACGCCGTTCTCGCTGCGCAATGTGAGCGGCCTCGAGCTCAGGGCCGCGGCGGATGACGGGGAATCCGCGTTTTCGTGCGATAACGCGCTGCTGCAGCAGTTTTACGATCTTACCAAATACACGATAAAAATGACCACGCAGGACCTGTACGTGGATTCCCAGTCGCGGGAGCGCGGGGCGTACGAGGGCGACGCGCTGATCAACATGCTGGCGTCATACACGTTTTACAGCGAGACCGCCGTGCCACGTGCGACGCTGGAATATCTGTACACCCACCGCACCTGGCCCGCGGAGTACATTCTGCTGATGCCCGGCGCGGCACTGGCCGACGCGCTCCGGACCGGCGATCTGCGTTCGGCACGGAAGTATTATCCGTTGCTGCGCAAGGACAATTTTTTGAAAAATATCGGTGCGAACGGACTGGTGCACAGCGGCAACCGCGCCGCGCAGGGCACCGACGCCGTGCTGTACGACTGGCCGCCTTCGGAACGGGACAATTACGACACGTCCGTATTGTACCCGACCGTGCTGAACGCGCTCCAGGTGCGCTGCCTGCTGGATCTGGCCGGGCTCGCGCGGCTGTTGGGAGAGGACGTTGACGCCGTCCGATTCGAAGCGCAGGCGGAGACGCTGGCGCACGCACTCACGGAACAGACGTTTGACCCGGAGCAGGGCGCGTTCTGCGACGGGATCCGCGAGGACGGCACGCGGTCAGCGCATTGCTCCCAGCACGCTTCGGCGTACGTGCTTTACTGCCTGGGCGGCAGCGGCGGGGAGCTGCTCAGCGAGGCGCAGGCAGCGGCGGCAGTCGATTTCATACGTGCCCAAAAAGGCCTCAGAACGAGCGTTTACGGCGCGTTCTTCGTGCTGCTGGGGCTGTACCGCTCCTTCGTTCCCGGCGCGGCGGAACTGGCCTCAGAGCTGCTTTTAAACGAGGACCCGGAAGACAGGCGCACCTGGGCGTACATGCTCCGCGGGCTGGGCGCGACGCTCACCGCGGAAGCCTGGTGTCCGGAGAACAAGCCCAATATGACCTTTTCGCACCCGTGGAGCGCCGCCCCCGCCGTGCTGATCTCGCAGGGGATCTTCGGGCTCGAGCCGCTGGCGCCGGGCTGGATGCGGTTCCGGGTCAATTTCCGCCGCGCGGGTATCGGGCGTGCCTCGATCGTATTGCCGACGCCGGCCGGCAGCGTAAGGGCTGCGTTTGACGGGGACAATTACGAGGTCGTCATCCCTCCGGGCGCCGCGGCGGAGATCCGCGTCGGGGACAGACCCGTGTTGACCGCGGATGTAGAGGGACCGCGCGAATTCAGATTTATTGTCGAAGAAAGCGGGAAGTTTTCCGAATAAAAAGTTGTCTATATGAGTGAACGGGCAGATCCTGTCCGAAACCGGCCGTATTGACGGGGGAACGCATCTTGGGAGACAGAGAGATCCTGAAGCTGCTCGCGGAGCGCGACGGAAACGCCATATCGGAACTGCAGCGAAAGTACGGCAGATATTGCCATACCGTTGCCTTTAACGTGCTGGGCAGCCCTGAGGACGCGGAAGAGTGCGTCAA
>CACZOW010000261.1 GCA_902782885.1 uncultured Ruminococcus sp.
CAGCCCCCCGGTGCGGGACCGGAAGCATACGCGTACACGGAGGCTGAGTGGGAGCAGATCAGACAGCTGTATTATTCTGTCTACACGTCGGAAACGGCAAGCTCATATTTCGGCCGCCTGGACCGCCGCGCCACAAGATATAACGGCATGATATACCTGGAGCGGAGACTTCCTCGGGTCGAAGACGTCGCGTTCGACCCGGCAATGATCCTTCAATGGGCACCGAAGCCGCAGCATGCTTTTTTATACGCGACGGTTTCGGCTTTCATTGACGGTAAAATACAGGTGGAAACGTCGTACTGGCTGTACGGCGTGACGTATTCCCGTGAGTATAATAAAAAATATAACGCAACGCTGATCTTTGCCAGGGAAGGCGGCGCGTGGAAGATCGAAAGCTTTGACGGCGCGCTGACCGGATCCTGAAAAAGAGAAGGCCGGCAGCCGTCGCGTTGTCGTGATCGGCCGCCGGTCTTATTCGTTTGATCAGCTTTCGGCAGTCAGCTTAAACCGCGGCTGCCGCAGACTGAGTTAATCAGCCTTCGATGGCAATATATTTCTTGACCTCAGGCTTGGGCTGCTTCTCCTTGTCGGGAACGAACAGCTTCAGCGTGCCGTTATCGTACTTGGCCTTTACGTCCTCGTCCTTAACATCCTCGCCTACGTAGAAGCTGCGGCTGTAAGTGCCGGAGAAACGTTCTCTGCGGATATATCTGCCGTTTTCTTTACCTTCGTCAGTCTTTTTCTCGGCCTTGGCCGTGACGGTCAGGTAGCCGTTCTCGAGCTGTACGGTCAGATTCTCTTTATCGATGCCGGGCAGATCGATTTCAAGCTCAAAGCCTTCGTCAGTGGCTTTAATGTCGGTCTTCATGAGGCCGGACGCAGCGCCTCCGTCAAACGGAGCGTCAAAGAAGTCATCGAACAAACTCTTTCTGTACATTCTAGGTACCAACATATTCAACATTTTGATTCACTCCTGTTCTTTGTGGTTTTAGTGTTTGGTTTGCGGGACCTGCTTTTCTCAGGTTCCGGGGGTATTATAGCACACGTTGTTAGCACTGTCAATAGGTGAGTGCTAAAAATTTTAAAAAAATTTATATAATTTTTCGAGCGAGTTATGCGGCACGCGTTCCCGGGCAGCGGCGGCGGTCAATTCCGCGGCCGGGAACTCACGCTCGAGGCGGTCGGCCGCACCTTCTGTCCGGATCCGCGGCCGGGAACTCGCCGGCCGCTCCGCATTTTCCATCATTCCTGCTTCACGGTCGTGTACTCCAGCGGGATCTCGTACTCGCGCTCGTAGATCTGCTTCCAGACGTCGAAATTGCGGTCCATAAGGTCGCGGACCTTTTCGCGTTCGGAGATGTTGTCCGTCGAAGGGTACAGCGGGGGAGCAACGTGCACCGTATACTCCTGCACGCGGAAACCGTCGTCGTCAACGTTGTCCGTGTCCCGCATCGTGATGAAGCAGGGCAGCACCGGCACGCTGTTGCGGACGGCGAACGTGAACGCGCCGCGCTTGAAGGGCCGCGGCTTGCGGTAGTTCCACCACATTGACTGCTCCGGGTAGATCAGAACGAAATTGCCCTCCTTGAGCAGCTTGTCCGTGGACTGGATGAATTTCTTGAGCGTGTCCTTGTTGGACGACAGCGGCAGCGTGTTGCAGTGGCGCATCAGGAAGCCGTAGAAGCCGGGGAAGGATGTGTAGTTGCCTTCGCGGATCACGCGGTAGAAGGTGCGGTCCGGCTGCTCGGCGGCCTCGTATGTGAGCTGGATGGCAAAGCTGTCCGCAGCGTTGAAGTGGTTGCAGGTGATGACCGCGCCGCTCTGCAGATTTTTGAAATTCTCGATGCCGCGGATATCGCGGATAATGAACTTTTTCTCCTCGATCAGCTTGTTGACGAAGCGGCGGGCAATACGGAACGCGAATTTCGTTTTCATCTTCTGGATCACGCTCGAGCGGTAGTAGTCGATCTCGTCCGGCATCAGCACCCGGGATGGCGGGTCGTTCTCCACGTCTTCGAAGAAATTGCCCGCGCGCTCGAATTCCTCGATCTTTTTGACGATCGCCACGCGGTCCGCCGAGCGGTGCTGCTCGTTCAGGATGTTCATGAAATTGTCCTCCTTTTCCGTTTCGCTTATCGCCAGCGCGAGCAGTTTTTCACCGGAGATCCGGTCGCGTTCGCGCTCCGTGTCAGTGTAGGCCTCGAGTCCTTTGCGCAGTTCCCCGTATACCTCCGTCTGCGCCGCGTAGTGCCAGAAAATATCGCCGTGTTTGCAGTCCGCGTAATGCCAGGGCTTGCTGACCAGGCAGTAGTGGATGATGCGCGCTTCAGTGATAGGGAAGGGTATGTGCTCGAGCACCTGCGTGTTCCAGCGCTGATTCAGCCAGTACACGTGGTCCTTGCAGATCAGATTGAGGTAGTCCTCGTCCTGGGTCACCACGAAATCGTACAGGTGCAGGTAGTAAATGAATTTATCCAGTACGAAATGCACGCGGAACTCGTTCAGATTGATCAGCAGCACGCCGGCGTTGAAGAAATTGTGGCGGGAAATTCCCAGCGCCTTTTCGACGTAATTGCCGAACACTTCCGTCTGGATCATGACCTGCTCGTGGCAGGCGCCGACGTACGCGTCGCCGATATCGGTGAAGTACATGTCGCTGATGTCGCCCTGCACCACCGTGTCGCTGTCAATATATATCGCCTTGTCGTATTCAGGGAACATCTCGGCAATGAACAGGCGGTAGTAGGTGGTCTTGGAATAATAGTCGCGCAGGGGCAATCTGTCCGCGATCGAGGTCAGATACTCCGACACGTCACAGAAACTGACGGTAAAATTGCCGTCTTCCAGCCTTTTAAGCGCCGCCTGCATCTCGGGCGAGATACCGGTGTGGAGCACGTATACGCGGTACTCGTAGTCGCGCGAGGCGTGCTGCTTCATGGAAAACAGCGATACGAGCGTGTATTTTACGAAATTATCGTCGCAGGAATAGAAGATGGGAATGTACCTTTTTGTCATTTCTGAGTTCTCCTTTCATACAATTTTTTCAGATATATGTATTCGAACAGTATGTCGTCAAAAACGAAGTAGCGGAATGTTTTGTGGACGCGGCTCACGTGCCACTGCTTGATGTTGTCCGTGTGCGGATAGGGCAGCCAGAACAGCCGCTTGGAGAAGTGCCGCACCACCGTGTGTTTATGCAGAAATTTCTGGTCGTTGAAGCGCTGGGGCAGCATTTTTTTGCGGGTGGTGGAACGGATGAGCGCGCTCTGATCCGCGAAAGTCAGCTTTTTCCGGCAGATCCATTCCCGCGCTTTGACCAGGATCCCGGTCTCTTTCATGTGCCTCAGATTCAGCAGCAGCACGCCGGCGTTGATGTAATTGGGCTGGATCATGTATTTGCCGTAGTGGTCCCGGGCGGCGGCGTATTCGTAGCCTTCCACGTCGATGTCGTACAGCAGGTGGATATCGCGGTTGAACATGATGTCGGCGTCCAGGTAGAGGAGCTTGTCCGGCATGCCGGCCACCTGGTCGGCGAACAGCCGGATCAGCGTGTAGGGCGAGCAGTAGGCGCTCTCGTTGGGGCAACCCCTGAACTGTGTTTCGTACAGTTCCGTGACGTCAATGAGCTTCACGCGATTCTCCGGGTTATATTCGCGGGCAATTTCTTCGAGGAATTCCGCCTGCGCCGTGGTCACCGGCGTGTAGTCCGGCTTCATGCGGGTAAGCGTCATCGTGAACACGTAAAATGTGAAAGGCTCGGAGGAAGCGGTGCGCTTCAGTATTGACAGCATGCCGGTGAGCATGCCGTCGAACACGCCGGAATTGCCGCAAAACAGAATGTTGACCATAGTCATGCCTCCTTATTGTCGTTGTCTTCGCGTTTGATATATTTAATGTATTCGGTATCGGAATTGACCGCACGGCCGCACATAGCGGCGTGGATCCGGTCGCGGAGGTCGCGTATACGTGCGGGGCGGGGGAGCGTTTCGTCCGGGTAGAACGGGCCGTCGATATATGTGACGATGCGCGGGGTCTTGCGCATGCGCCGGCGCCGGTACGTGTTGGTGAAGCAGAATACCGGGGCGTTCAGCCGGACGGGGTAGCCGAAGGACGTGTCGGGAAAATCGCGGATGCCGGTGTAGTAGGGCCAGATGTGCGCTTCGGGGTAGATGACCACGGCGCTGTTTTCGCGGATGCGCGCTTCGACGTAGCGGGCGAAATTCCTGGCGGCGCCGAGGGTGTCCGGCAGCGGTATCGCGCCGATGCGGCGGTTTATGCGGCCCAGTACGGGCATGGACACGTTGGCCGGATGGACAACGAAATACACATTCTTCGGGAACGCGAACATGTTCGGCATGAGCGGGTCGCCGTAGTTGCTGGTGTGGTTGCCGTACATGAAGTAACCGGTCTTGCGGAAGGGCTTCAGCAGCGCCCGGCCTTCGGTGCGGTGGCCGAGCACGAGTTTGGTGTACAGGAACGCCAGCGGGGTGGCAACGAGCCGGTACAGTACGAAGCGGATCACTTTCCCGAATCCCCGTTCCCGTTCGTAGTCGTAGTTCTCGTCGATCTTTATCGCGTCGATCTGCGCGGCGGAGAACTCGTCGTTCCGCTCGTCGCTGTAGTAGATCACGCGCCGGCCGGTGCTGTCAATAGTTATATTATTGTTTTTATCGTGCCGTACTTTTTTGCTCACGTGTGCGCTCGTCCCTGTTGACAACGGGTCTGTCCCCGTGTCAGTTTTTTGTTGACAACGGGTCTGTCCCCGTGTCAGTTTTTGGCGGGGCGAATCCGGCGCTCCGTCAGGACGACAATACCATTATTGCCCTCCGCGGACAACCTACTGTGCCGCTTTCGGGCTCGACTGCGCGTTTTTGCGTCTCTACCGCGAGTAGAGTTAAAATAGAGCGGTTATATGCGAGAAAACGGCTGGCTTTTCGAATAAAAATCGCAAATTTTGTATTGCCCAAAATGCGGCAATAACGGGCCCCGGAACTGCGCGAAACGGTCCGGCGTGCATCCGCACCGCGTCACTGATAGTATTTCAGCGTGTCGGACAGGTACTTTTTGAAGTATTGCGGCCGTTCCGATATGAACTCACGCATGCCCTCAAAAGATTCTTCCCAGTGGGCGAAGGAGTAGGCGGCAAAGATCTTGCCCTGTGCTTTCCAGAAATCTATATGCCTCCGCATCTCCGTGCGGGTCAGCGCTTCGAACGCGTCAACAGCCGCCGCCATCTGTTCCGCCTCGCTTTCCGAGCAAAGCGCATCGCAGACTTTCAAAAAACGCGCGCGGAAATCGGCGGAACGCAGCAGAAAATCGAACAGTCCCTGCAGCTTCATGTCGTCGCCGTAAAGGCCGAGCGAGGCGTCAAAATCGTATCCTTTTCCTTCCCGGTAAAACACCAGCAATCGGTAGAACGTGTCCGTATCCGCCATGGAGTAGGTGGTCTTTGACACGCGGGAAGGTTCGTCGTGCAGCGCGAAGCAGAGGTCCATGTCGCGGATCACGAAGCGCCATCTGCCGTCGGAGTACGCGTTGTCCGCCGCGCCGCCGGTATAGCGCCACACCATGGCGTTGTTCTGGGGCCAGTCGGTATTGCAGAGGTACAGCATTGCGGCCAGGTACGCGGCGGCGTTGTCAACGTCGAGCCTTTCCGCGACATACGCGTACGCGCCGGCGTATGAAGCGCTGCGGCCAGAGTTGTCAATAGCGTACTGACACAGCTCAAGCCAGCTTTCCAGCTCCGTTTCGGCGCCGGATTCCACCTGATAATACAGCTTTTTGCCTTTGATGACGGTCGTGTTGTCTTTGTCCAGGCCGTACTGTTCCGCGATCAGCCGCTCGTCGAAGTCTTCTTTCATAATGGACATGCCGTAGTACTCGCCGTTCAGAAAAACTGACACGGGGACGCACCGCTGCGCAAAAACGGATATGCCGAGGCGCTCTTCGAGGCCGGCGCAGTATTCGTTGGCAACGCAGTCCCGCAGCAGATTCATACGCAGGAAGTTGGTGCGCGCCTGGTGCGGAGAGTCGTTGCCGCCGTTGCGCAGCAGGAAGCGGTCGTATTCGTCAACGCCGGTGCCGAACAGATCCGCGCGGAATTTGCCGTCGCCGCCGTATCTGACGCCGCTGTCATCGAATTTGTACGGTTTGCGTGCGATCAGCCGGAGCGACGCCGGATCGAACGACCGTGAGCCGGAGCCCGCCAGCCGTATGCCCGCGTCCTGATGAATGAGCGTTTTTCCGTCCGGTTCGTAAATTTCGACGCTGGCCGGACGCTCCCATTCGGCGCCCGTGCCGGAACGGTTGGCGAAGATCCCGGATTTTTTGTCGTAAAGATCGCCGCCGTCGACCGCCAGCGCCACGACCCGCAGGCCGCTCGTTTCGGATATGAGATATGTGTTTGTTACGATGCGCCCGAGCTGCGTTCCGCCTGCGTCAAACAGCGCCGCGCGAATGACCGTGGTGGCAATGATCTCCAGCTCCGACGTATATTTTCGCGAGTCCGCGCGGGGCTCGTCGCCGTTCTCGGTGTACGCAATGTACGCTCCCGCCGGGGCGGTTTTGGGCATTGTCAACGCAACTCTGACCGCGCCTTCGCTCCTGTCGTACAGGCCGCCGTTTTTAGAGAATACGGGGGACGGACCGGCGTTTTGTCCGGGGCTGCTATCGTCCGAGGGCAACGCTGCCGCGCCGCCATCTCGTCTGCCTGTGCAGCCGGCCGCGATTGCCGGAAGGGAGGCGCACAATGTGATGATCAAAAGCCAAATGAGAGTTCTGGGGGTTTTCAACGTTTTTGCTCCGATTTATACATAGCTTTACTATCTATTCAGTGAATACATCATACCAAAAAAAACGTGCGGATGCAAGGCGGCGAAGGGCGAAATCCTCACGGGATCCGGAAAAGCGCTTCAGTATTTAATGCGTCGTTTTGAATAAAAAACGCAACCGAGCCGCGTAAAAGAAATGCATTGACAAAAAAACTGACCATTGGTTATAATTATAGAGACAAAAACTCAGGAGGTTCTTATGAAAAAGACAATCAGAATTCTTTCTTTCATTCTTGCTCTGGTTATTATGCTGGGCATGTTCATTTCCTTCATGGGCTGCACATCTTCGAAAATGATTGGAACTTGGCGTTTTGAGAACGAAGAGATAGACATGATACTCACATTTCAACACGGAGGCAAAGGATACATAGTTGACGCTCGGGACGAACAAGTAAAGATAAAAATCACTTGGAAATGCAGCGATGACAGAGTGTCGATATACTCCACTGAAAAAGAAAATGCCATAATAGAATTCAAAATTGAATCAATAACAAGCCGGAAAATGATTGCAATCCCCATAGAAGGCGGAGAGTATAATTATGATAATTCGCAAGTGCTGATTAAAACAAAGCGTTAGAATTCAACAAAGCGTAAAAGCACGAATATCTATAGAATTATTTTAGTAACACAAGACCGGGCTGTGTGCAGGATCTATAAACTGACACAGAAAAAACCGGTCTCGTACTGTTTTCAGAGGCAGCGGTGCGTTTTAAAAAGGCGCGGCGCAAGTTGCCATTTTCACCTACGGGTGGTATAATCGAGGAGCCGAAGGGGGCGGCGTTGACGCCGCGGTACCCAATAATTGCTGAAAAAGAGGAAACGGTAATGAGTAGGATCAAAAAAGTGATTGCCCTCGCGGTGGCGGCGCTGATGCTGGCAACGGCGCTGCTGGCCGGCTACGGCTGCGGTATAAAACCG
>CACZOW010000262.1 GCA_902782885.1 uncultured Ruminococcus sp.
GGCTTGCTCTCGCTCATTTTAGACTCAGAGAAGGAGCTCGCGTCTAACAAAACCATCGTTTTTTGCGTTTTTGTTAGACGAGCTGGCTGATTCTCGCTCATTTTAGGCTCAGAGAAGGCACCCGCGTCTAACGAAACCCTTGATTTTAACGATTTTTTTAGACGAGGTGGCTTGCTCTCGCTCATTTTAGACTCAGAGAAGGCGCCCGCGTCTAACAAAACCCTTGATTTTAACGATTTTGTTAGACGAGGCAACTGATTCTCGCTCCCTTTAAGCCGAGAGAAGGCGCCCGGAATAAACAAAAACAGGCAAAGAGCGCATTTTGTTTACATTTCAAGCAAGACAGGATCTCGAGAAGGCGCCCGCGCGGGCGAAATCCGAAAAGCCGGCAAGCGCGCGCCTCTTTTTGCCTTTTCCAGGCGCCCGAGCGGCTAAAATCAAAAAAGCCAGCAAGCGCGCGCCTCTCTTTGCCTTTTCCAGGCGCCCGAGCGGCCAAAATCAAAAAAGCCGGCAAGCGCGCGTCTCTCTTTGCCTTTTCCAGGCGACCGCGCGGGCGAGATCCGAAAAGCCTGCGCTTGCGCACCTCTCCTTGCCTTTTCCCGGCGCCCGTGCTATACTCGGAAACGCGAAAGGCAGGCGTGACAACGCATGAAAACCACAGAGCGAGCCGAAAAAAAGCGAATAAAAAAGAGATTGATTACCGCACTCCTGGCGGCGGTAATGTGCGCGGCGGGATTGAGCGTGTTGACCGGCTGCGGCGATACGAGCGGCGAAGTCTCGGCGAAAGTGATCGACTTCGGCGCGGCCTCGAAGCGCGGCGTACGCGCGTACTTTAAAAATGCGGAGCATTGCAGAGTTGACTTCGTAAAAGATGCGCAGGAAGGCCGGGTGCTGCGGCTGCGGACCAAAGGGGTAAAGAGCGCCGGCAGCGTCACGCCTGTTATATACTTCAAATACCGCGACTTCTGCAGGCACATCGGCGAGACGCCGCTGAATTTTGCCGAAACGGCCTGCGTGCTGCTCAAGGTGAAAGCGGTAAAGCTGCACGACCGCCTGTTCAGCGTGCTGGGCACCGTATCCGCGGAGGAGGACGGCTCGGCCGGAACAGCCGTGGAGACGCGCGTGCACGGGGGCAATGACTGGCACTATATTTGCTTCGATTTTGCCGACGTCAGGTACGCGGAACAAGCCTCCGTGCTGCGGCTCTGCTTCGAACAGCTGGCGGGCGGCAACGACGATTGCCTCCTCATCAGCGAGCTCCGCGTGTGCAGCCGGGAGGAGGCGGACGAATTGATCACCGCCGACACTTTCCCGGCAGAGACCGATCAAGCCGAGGCCTCCACGCTGCGGCTGCTGCAATTCAACATACAGACCGAAAACGGCAATCCGGCGCCGTTTATTGTCCGCTCCGAAATGTTCCGTCAGCTCGTTGACGACCTGCGTCCGGACGTGGCGGGCATGCAGGAAGTGACCGTGAACTGGCGGAACTGGCTGGACAATTACGTTTTCAACGACTCCTACGCCGGCGTGGGCGAAGCGCGCACACCGGGCGGCGAGGCTAATCCGATCTATTACCGCAAGGACAAATACGAGCTGACGGACAGCGGCACGATATGGTTGTCCGATACCCCCGACCAGCCCGGCAGCGCGGTGGAAAACGCCAATTACCCCCGCATCTGCACCTGGGCGCTGCTGAAAGACCGCGGCACAGGCAAGCAGTTCGTGTACCTGAATACGCACCTGGACCATAACGGCGACAACGACTCCTCCACCGCCAACGCCGTGCGCAAAGCCCAGATCGGCGCGCTCATCAAGTTTGCGCAGCGCTTCGGCGACCTTCCCCTGTTCCTCTCCGGCGACCTCAACACGCGCCGCACCACGAGCAAAGGCGACACATACGCCGTGATCAAGCTGCTGTCCGGAGACAGCGAATTTGTTGACAGCGACGGCAGCAAGTACTCCCTCGCTCTCGCCGACGCGCGCCTGACCGCACCGGTGACCGTTGACAGCGAGCACCTCGCCACCATGACCAAGTATTACGACAAGTCTTCCGACAAATACGAACCGACGCGCGAGCCCATAGACTACGTGTTCTATGCCCCGCGCGCCATTACTCCGCTTTCATACGAGACGTTCCTCATATCCCGCGAAGGCTGCGAGATCTCGGATCATCTGCCTGTTTTTACAGTATTCAGGATATCGGGCTGAAAGATATCTGGCTGAGAGATATCGGCTTGAGTCTCAGCGCCGGAACTCAGCGCACTTCCACCGTGCCCAGCCGGTAAAAGCCGTCAGCCGTTTTGACGTCGGTTTTAAGCGCCAGCTCGATGGGTCTGTCCCCTTCGAACATGCCCAGTTCCGCGCTGTATGTGCCGGGGCTTACCTGCGGCCGCAGCGCGACGTCTTCCGCATTGAGCACGCCCGGCTGCCACCTGCGGCAGTCAACGTCCAGCGTTTGCGTAAAGCTCCCTTCCGCTCCCGCCAGCCGCAGTTTGACCTCAAATTTGCGGTACGACTTCGCGAAGCCGCGGTTGGCAGCATGCAGGCAGATCCGGTTGTTGACCCCCGCCATGAGCGGCGGCAGCTCGATGCCGTCAACAAAGAACCAGTACCCCAGCCGGTTGGCCGCGTACTCGGTCAGCCAGGGCTCCCGCGCGAGCCAGGGCCGCGGATAGCCGTGGAAGCCCGCGAACGTGGCGTGCGTGCGCTGCATGGCGTCCAGGAACGGATAACCGTTTTTGAAAACTTCCATTGCCACCGCCTGATAATGCTCGAATTCCAGCACGATGGGCGCGTGCGGCGAGAGCCGGTCGAACAGCCAGGGCGTGCGGAGGGTGTTGTAGCCGCAATTGTCCGCGTAACACCGCACGCACACCGAATCGTCGTCCAGCCCCAGCCCCAGCGCGGCCGCGTAATCGATCAGCTCGAGGTTCTCTTCCCTGCCGCGGCTCCAGCGGTGGTTGATGTGGTCGTCGTTGAGGATCACGAACTTGTCCGGGAAGTTCTTCACGTGGAGGTCAATATGCTTTTTGATCACCTCGGCAGGGTGGACAATATCGCTGCCGTTGCCCGTATGTCCCTCGCCCCAGGTGCCGAAGGTGCCGACGTCCACCAGTTCCACCCGCGGATCGCCGTTGAATTTCCGCCCGGCTTCCTCCATGAAGCGCGCCAGCTTATCCAGAAATACCGGGTCGCCGTAGTCCGGTTCCAGCCGGCCGCCGGGCAGCGCGTAGCACTTCGCCCCCGCCTTGTACACATATTCCGGCGTCGCAAACGGGATACCGCCGGAGCCTTCGTACGTCACCAGCCGCATGCCGAAGCGGTAGTCGTACTTGCTCCATTCTTCCATTATGCTGTCAATATACGACCAGTCGTACACGCCCTCCTCCTTCTCGATGTCGCCCCAGTCGAAGCGCAGATAGAGGTGGTTGAGGCCCGGGAAATCTTCGAGGTGGTCGGAGGGGTCGTGGTCGCGCCGGTAGTTCGGGCGCGGGTAGCCGTTGTCAATATAATGCCAGTACCACCCTTTATGCGGATTGCGCAGTATACGGCGGTCGTCGGCAACCGGCCTCAGATCCCTGTAATACGGCCTGCGGCCCGGTTCATCCCAGTTCCCGACCTCGATGGCGTGCGCGGTGGTCGGTTCGGGGCAATTCACGCAGTTTGGATATTCAAACATTTCGGTTCCTCCGGTGCTGTTATTTTTGTCGGCAAGCGGTCGCTTTCTTTTATACTTATCGCGCCTAATATACCACACCGCCGCGCGTTGTTCAAGGAAAAAGGCAGAAGGAAACGGCAGAAGGAAACGGCAGGCACCGCCGGGGGCGTGGGAAAAGGCGGGCGGCGTCGGGGGGGATGGTTTCGCCGCTCCGTGTTTTCATTTTTTCGGGGTGCAGAGGTCAAATTCTAAACAAAACTGCGTTGTGACCATCATTTTTGTTTA
>CACZOW010000263.1 GCA_902782885.1 uncultured Ruminococcus sp.
ACGATGTTGCTGACCAGCAGAAACGTTCTGAGTTTTTTGGTCTTCTGTTCCATGTTTTCGGCTCCTTTTATGAAAGTGTGATCTCAGATTTTTTGACTTTTTCCGAAAGCGCGCCCTTGCCGGCAATGCCGGAGCTGTTGGCGCCCCACGCCGTGACCTTGCCGCTGCCGTCAATATATACGCTGTAGCCCGCGCCCGCACCCGCGGCGGCGCATCCCTTGATTATAAGTACCGGCGTGACCTGGTTGCCGCTGCGGGCGGGATCCACCTGGCCGTATCCGTTTTCGCCCCAGCCGTACAGATTGCCGTCCACGGTCAATATCAGCGCGTGCCCTTCCTGCATCGAAACGCTCTGCACATTGCTGAACAGGCGGTTCGCCTTTCCGGTGATGCCGCCGCTGATCATATTCGCGCGGGTGCCGATGTAATAGAGCACGTTGTCGTTGTCGATATACAGCGCCGAATGCTCCCCGGCAAACGCGGCTCTGGCGTTGGAGGCGAGCTTCAGCGGCGTCGCCAAAACCTCGGGGCCGGTGCTGCTGAGCTTGCTCCAGCGGTTATCACCGAGAGCATACAGCGACCCGTCGGAAGTGACGTAGAGCGTGTGGCGGCGGCCCGCGGCGGCGCTGACGACCTTGTCGGCGATCTTTACCCATTTGGAGGAACGGTCTGCGCCGATGCTGCCCAGCTGCGAGTAAGCGTTGTTGCCGATGCCCCACAGCGTGCCGTCTTCCATGACCATCAGCGCATGATCGAAGCCCAGGCTGATCTCTTTCACCGCGCCGCCCGCAGGCAGTTTGATCGGGGCGAAAGCGTTGCCGTTGCCGGTGCGTCCCAGCTGGCCGTAGGCGTTGTTGCCCGCGGTAAGCACTCTGCCGTCCGCGGTGATCACGTATGTGAAGGGCGCGTCGCCTGTGCTGCCGCCCTGCGCGGTGTACACGCTGTGCACGCCGGTGAGCAGTTTTACCGGTCTGGAATAGGTTCCGGGGGCAATACCCATGGCGCCGGCGCTGTTGCCGCCCCAGGCATACAGCACGCCGTCGGCGGTAACCGCGAACAATTCCGACCCGCCCGCGGAAATGCACGGCTCCGTCTTGACCGACGCGCCGTCTTTTATCATGCACACGGTGAGCGTGCTCTCGCCGCTCACTTCCACCTCGCCCGCAGGTGCGGTGACGATCTGCTGTTTGCCGCGCACGTCTGTCACGATCAGGCAGTCGAACCGGTATCCGTCTTTTGGAGTGATCTCATATTTTACGGCCTTGCCGCCTGCGTCGGTGTACGTGCCCAGCATGATCTTATCACCGCTTTTCGCAGCTTTGCCGTTCAGTTTGACTAAAACGGTATTGGCGTCAAAAGCAGCCACGGCCGCGGTGCGCGTGATCCCGAAATACGAATACATCTGTTCCAGCCAGACATCGCCGCGGCGGGCGGCAAACTGCTTCATGTAATCGACCTTGGACTGCCACGTGCCCAGACTCGCCCCCGCCTCTTTCCAGCGCAGGAAATTGGCTTGGATCGGTTTCTTCACTTCCGCCGCGGTGCTGTTTATCACTTCCAGGCAGCGTTCTTTGGTATATACGACTTCCGCGGCGTAAATGCAGCGGTCAATAAATTTCTGCTTAAATTCTTCGTTTTTCAGCAGGCTGACGGTAACGGCGCCCAGAATGGTGTTGTTGTTCAGCGCGTGGGCAAACATGTTGGAATTGTAGTCGGAGATCAGTCCGCCGTCCATGTCCATCACCACGAAACGCCAGCGCGTATCCAGCCGGCTGGGATCCTTGTCGGAATTGCAGCGCCAGACTTTTACGTTGTTCCAGGGGAAGTCGCCGTTGCACAGGTACATATGGGCGATCATCACGCTGATGAGGCTGTCGACATCCAGCTGCGCCGTTACCTGAGAGTAATTTTCCGCCTTGGACATGTCCTTGCGGGTAATGAGCTTGACCAGCGCCTCCCAGTCCTTCAGATCCTGCTCCGTGCCGTCGGTGAGCTCGTAGGGGCTGTTGCCGTTGCCGGTCTTAAGCGGCGTGGGCGCCTCCAGCATGGCGAAATTTTCTTCCAGAACGCCGTAATGCGCCTCGAAATATTTGGCGCCGAAGCGTTCGCGCATATTGTACGTGCCCCAGAGCTCGCCGTTGATCAGCACGATCACGGAGCGGGCCTCCTGGTAGTCGACATAGCCCAGCATCGCGCTCAGCTTCTGACTCACCCGGTCGGACATAAAGGAGCCTACGGCGTCGTTGCCCGCGTTGCGCATCATCAAGCGCTTGTAGGTCCTGATCACCTTGCCGTTGGAATCTTTGGCCTCGCCGCGGAAAATATCGTATCGGAGTTTGCCGGGATTGTCAGTAATATCCGGGTTGGCGTCGCTCTTAAAATACAGGCGGATGGATTTCTGAAGGTTGCCCAGAGAGCCGTTGCCCGAGAGCGAGATCTCGATCCACTGCCCGGCGCGTTCTTTGCCTGCTTCGTCGAATATCTGACAGTACGCCACCGCCCGCGGCTTGGTGTCGAACGGGTGCTGCATCGTGGTAAAGTAGATACCGGTCTTGCCGTCGAATCCGCCTTTGTCAACGAACAGCGACACTACCGGCGCGTCGTACAGCGCGGCGCCGTCCGGCCAGATCATATACGTTTCAAAGGCTTCGGCGGTATACTCTCCCTCCGGCGACACGGCCACGGCGCGGATGACGCGGCCTTTAGGCATATGGCTCGCCGGGATCGGGTAGCCCATCAGTGACATAAGTTCTTTGGTAAATCTGCCCGGAGTGCGGTTCTGGCTGTCAGTCAGGCTCACCGGTCCGACGTAATGCTTGGAACCGGTCGTCGGTTTGGTGCCGTCGGTAGTGTAATATATCTCGTACCCTTCCGCGGCAGTCATCGAAAGATCAAATCCTGCCGCATAAAAACCGCCCGGGTGAGACAGTTCCACTCCCGCCGCCGGCTTTTGGGGCGCAGGTTCTTCGGTGGGTTCTTCAGTGGGACCGGCGGTGGGCTCGTCCGTGGGAACGGGCGCGGTCTCTTCCGCTCCGCTTGCGGTCTCAACGGGCGTTCCACGCGGCGTATCGCTGCGGCTGCCTGTGCAGGAAATGAAGGCGATACACAGCAATAATACGGCGGTCAACGCGGCCAGTACCCTGCCCCGCACCGCAAAAAAATTATACATAAGCAAAAACCATTGACGCCGTACGCCGGATGTGTTCAATGCCGCAGCGGGGGCGAAGCGTCGTTATTGTCGTCGAAATTGACCCGGTCGCGGATCAGATACAACGGACGGTCGCGGGTCTCGTCATACATGCGCGCCATATA
>CACZOW010000264.1 GCA_902782885.1 uncultured Ruminococcus sp.
GGAAGCGCGTGCACGTCCGGCTCGCTGGATCCCAGCCACGTGCTGCTGGCAATAGGGCGGGTGCACGACGTTGCCCACGGCTCGCTGCGGCTCAGCATCGGCGAAACGCTGACGGAGGCGGAGGCGGATCATATTGTCCGCGCGGTGACCGACGTGGTGGCGCAGCTGCGCAGCTTCTCGCCCGTCTGGCGCGATCTCACCGAAGGCAAAAGACCGTTTATTCTGTAAGGAGGACAACATATATGGCACTGTACAGCGAAAAAGTAATGGACCATTTCCGCAACCCGCGCAACGTGGGCGTGATCGAAGACGCCGACGGCATCGGCGAAGTCGGCAACGCCAAATGCGGCGACATCATGAAGATGTACCTGAAGATCCGGGACGGGATCATCGAAGACGTGAAGTTCGAGACGTTCGGCTGCGCCAGCGCGGTGGCTTCCAGTTCGATGGCAACGGAGCTCATAAAAGGCCAGCCGGTCTCGGAAGCGATGAAGCTCACCAACAAGGCGGTGGCGGAAGCGCTGGACGGGCTGCCGGACTATAAAATGCACTGTTCGGTGCTGGCGGAGGAAGCGATCCGCAATGCGCTGAACGACTACTACAGCAAACAGGGGACAGACCACTGTAAAGACCATTGTACGGTCACGGCGGAAGGAAGCAGCGCCGCGTGCTGCGCGGCGGCAGAGCCGGAAGCGTAAAGCAGGCTCTATAATTAAAGCAAAGGAGAACGGCCATGGCACAATACAAATTTGAAACGCTCCAGCTCCACGTGGGGCAGGAACAGCCGGACCCGGCGAGCGACGCGCGGGCGGTACCGATATATCAGACGACGTCGTACGTGTTCCGGAATTGCAAACACGCGGCGGACCGGTTCGGACTGGCGGACGCGGGCAATATTTACGGCAGACTCACCAATTCCACGCAGGACGTGCTGGAGAAGCGGCTGGCGGCACTGGAGGGAGGCAGTGCGGCATTGGCGCTGGCATCCGGCGCGGCGGCAATTACGTACACTATCGAGGCGCTGGCGGCGCGCGGCGGGCATATCGTTGCCCAGAAGACGATATACGGGGGCAGCTACAACCTGCTGGCGCATACATTGCCGCAGTACGGCGTGCGGACGACGTTCGTTGACGCCCACGACCTGGCGGAAGTGGAGGCGGCCATCGAGCCCGACACCCGCGCGGTCTACCTGGAGACGCTGGGCAATCCCAACAGCGACATACCGGACATTGACGCCGTCGCGGAGATCGCGCACCGGCACGGGTTGCCGCTGGTGATCGATAACACCTTCGGCACGCCTTACCTGATCCGGCCCATCGAGCACGGCGCGGATATCGTTGTGCACTCCGCCACCAAATTCCTGGGCGGGCACGGCACGACGCTGGGCGGCATAATCGTTGACGGCGGCACCTTCAACTGGAAAGCGTCCGGCAAATATCCCAACATCGCGGAGCCGAATCCCAGCTATCACGGCGTGTCGTTTTACGACGTTGCCGGCCCCGCGGCCTTCGTGACGTACGTGCGGGCGATCCTGCTGCGCGACACCGGCGCGGCGATCTCGCCCTTCAACGCGTTCCTGCTGCTGCAGGGCGTCGAAACGCTGTCCCTGCGGCTGGAGCGGCACGCGGAAAACACGCGCAAGGTCGTGGAGTATTTGGCGTCCCATCCGCTGGTGGCGAAGGTCAACCACCCCTCGCTCCCCGATCACCCCGACCACAAACTGTACGAGAAATATTTCCCGAACGGCGGCGCGTCAATATTCACTTTCGAGATCAAAGGCGGCTGCGAGGCGGCGTGGCGGTTCATTGACAACCTCAGGATCTTCTCGCTGCTGGCCAACGTGGCGGACGTGAAGAGCCTGGTCATCCACCCGGCATCGACAACGCACTCGCAGCTCACCGAGGAGGAACTGCTGGACCAGGGCATCACGCCCGGCACGATCCGGCTGTCCATCGGCACGGAGCACATCGACGACATCATCGCGGACCTTGAAAACGGGTTCGCGGCGGTTTAAAATAGTAAGCACGGGGACAGACCCCTTTTCAAAAAAACGGAGGACATAATCATGGCTGATCGCAAGACGCGTATCTATAAAAGCACACTGGAACTGATCGGCGGCACGCCGCTGCTGGAAGTGACCAACATTGAAAAAGACGAGAAACTCGAAGCCCGGCTGCTGGTGAAACTGGAATATTTCAATCCCGCGGGCAGTGTAAAGGACCGCATCGCCAAGGCGATGATCGAGGACGCGGAGGCCAAAGGGCAGCTCAAGCCGGGCTCCGTGATCATTGAGCCCACGTCGGGCAACACCGGCATCGGATTGGCCGCGATCGCCGCCGCGAAGGGGTACCGGATCATATTGACCATGCCGGAGACCATGAGCGTAGAGCGCCGCAACATACTGAAAGCGTACGGCGCGGAGGTCGTACTGACCGAAGGCGCCAAAGGCATGAAGGGCGCCATCGCGAAGGCGGAAGAACTGGCGCAGGAGATACCGGGCGGCTTCATTCCGGGTCAGTTCGTCAACCCCGCCAACCCGGCCATCCACCGCGCGACCACCGGTCCGGAGATCTGGCGCGACACGGCCGGCGAGGTCAACATCTTCGTCGCGGGCGTCGGCACCGGCGGCACGATCACGGGCGTGGGCGAGTACCTGAAAGCGCAGGACCCCTCCGTCAAAGTAGTGGCGATCGAGCCCCAGAGCTCCCCGGTCCTTTCCGAAGGCCACGCCGGACCGCACAAGATCCAGGGCATCGGCGCCGGCTTCGTGCCCGACGTATTGAACACGAAAGTTTACGACGAGGTGATCGCCGTGGCCAACGAAGACGCTTTTGCCACCGCCAAACTGCTGGCCCGCAAAGAGGGCGTGTCCGTGGGCATTTCCTCCGGCGCGGCGCTGTACGGCGCGCTGCAGCTGGCTAAAAGGCCGGAAAACGCGGGCAAGACCATCGTAGCGCTCCTTCCGGACAGCGGCGACCGGTACTATTCCACTCCGCTGTTTACCGAGGCGTGACGGGGTCAACGTGAAGCGGGTGATTATCTGATACGGACAACGACCGGCGCCGCGGGCAACTCCCGGTGCCGGTTTTTTTGATCAATGCCTGCGGCGGCCCAAGCATCCTGCCTGGCGCACTGTCCGGAATCGCTCATTCGTCCGAATTCTCGCCCGTTCAACCGAATTCTTGCTCATTTTTGCCCGGCGTTTTTCAATTTTCTAAACAAAAAACGCAATATCTGTTTTTTTGTGCTATTTCATGCTCATTTTTCAGTCCGTAGCGAACATAGACTACGACAATTATGGTCGATTTCATCTCTTTGAACCACTTTTCCGGCCTCGGGGCCCCTCTGCGACACTTCAGAGATGTTTCAGAGGCGCTTCCGAAGTGCTTCAGGATGCTGCAGAGAGGTTTCAGGGGACTCACGGACGTTGACGCATGCATCTGACCGGTCAGAGAAGGCGCCCGGCGAGGATAAAAATTGACAAATTGCGTATTTTGTTCCATTTTCTGAAAAAGCAGTATGTTGAGAAGGCGCCCGAAGACGTTGCCCGAAGACGTTGCCCGGAGCCGTTGCCCGGAGCCGTTGCCCGAAGACGTTGCCCGAAGACGTTGCCCGGAGCCGTTGCCCGGTCAGGCGGTCTCGCAGATCTCGCGGATGATCGGCGACGGGCGATTGACAGACCGCGGTCCGGATAATATAATTCGGATAGAAAAACTTCACTGCCGAAAGTGAAAAGCGAATCAATTTGGAGGAAAGATACAATGAATGGCGCCGTTGACCCGGGGAACGATCAAAAAAACGAACAAAACAGCAAAAACGACAAAACCAACAATAACAAAAACAACAACAGCAGCGGCCTCAAGCTGAAGCTCATTATTGCCGCCGCGGCGCTGGTGCTGATCATCGTGCTGCTTATTGTGCTCCTGCCCAAATGCGGCGCATCCAAAAAACCGGGACCCGGAAAACCGGGCGGCACCGGCATTGCCCCCGCAAACAGCGGAGACCCGGTGCAGAACGAGCCCGGCGACGGGACCCACTTCCACACTTTCGGCAGCTGGACGGAACTTGCGCAGCCGGACTGCACCAACCCCGGCCGGCGCGAACGCACCTGCACCGAATGCGGGTTCGTGCAATCCCAGAAC
>CACZOW010000265.1 GCA_902782885.1 uncultured Ruminococcus sp.
GATCAGGAGGCAAATACGCGCATGAAATCGAAAGAAAGAACAATACCCGAAAGAAAAGACGTTGACCCCAATTATACCTGGGACCTCACTGCAATTTTCAAAAACGACGAAGAATGGGAGACCGCATATAAAGAACTTTGCGAACTGCCCGGAAAGATAACCTCCTACCGCGGCCGGCTCGGCGAAAGCGCGGATACGCTGCTCGAGTTCCTCCGCCTGGAAGATGAAGTATCTCTCAGCATTGAAGCGGTATACGGCTACGCCAGCCTGAAAGGCGACGAAGATACGGGCAACAGCTTTTATCAGAACATGCGCGGCAAAGCCATGGGTGCGTATGTTGCCGTTTCCGGAGCCGGCGCGTTCTCAACGCCCGAGATCCTGGCGATCCCGGACGACACGCTCCTGCGGTTCTATTCAGAAAAGCCGGAACTGCTGACGTATAAGCGCAGCATTGACCGGATACGGCGCCGCAAAGCGCATATATTGTCTGCGGAAGAAGAGAAACTGCTGGCGGCCGCGGGAGAAGTTGCGGACAGCCCGGACAAGATCGGCAGTACGCTCCGGAACGCGGAAATGGTGTATCCGGACGCTGTTGACGCGGATGGCGGTACCCACAAACTCACCAACGGTTCCCTCACCCTGCTTCTGGAAAGCAAAGACCGGGTCCTTCGCGAAAACACATTCAACACATATTATACGCGGCTGGGCGAGTTTAAAAACACGATCGCCGCTACGCTGGACGCTCAGTTCAAGCAGCTGCGTTTCTTCTCCGGCGCCCGCAAATATGCTTCCACGCTGGAGGCTTCGCTGGACCGGACCGAAGTGCCTGTCGAAGTATATCTGAATCTGATCGACGCCGTTCACGCCAACATGGATAAAATGTACCGCTACGTGGAACTGCGCAAGAAAATGCTGAACGTCAGTGAGCTGCATATGTACGACGTTTACACGCCCATAGTGGAAGACGCGGACGAAACGATCACCTTTGAGCAGGCCAAAGCCACCGTGCTCGATGCGCTCTCCGTACTGGGTACGGATTATACAGATATCCTGAAGACCGGCTTCCGCGACCGCTGGATCGACGTTTACGAGAACAAGGGCAAACGCGGCGGCGCCTACTCCTCCGGCATGAGCCGTCCGCATCCGTACGTGCTGCTCAATCACAAGGACAATCTGGACAGCCAGTTCACGCTGGCCCACGAAATGGGTCATTCGCTGCACAGCTATCTTTCCAGCAAAAACCAGCCGGTCAACTGCGCGGATTATGTGATCTTCGTGGCGGAAGTTGCCTCCACAGTGAACGAAGTTCTGCTGATGAAATATCTGCTCTCCAAAACATTCGAGCCGAAAGAACGCGCGTACCTGATCAATCACTTCCTCGATCAGTTTAAAGGCACGGTGTACCGCCAGACGATGTTCGCGGAATTTGAGCTGTTCATGGGCAAACAGAGCGAAGCGGGCGAAACGCTCACCGCGGAAGCGCTCTGTGAAAAATACCTGGAACTCAATAAGCTTTACTTCGGCCCCGCGATGGTCTCCGACGAACTGATCGGACTGGAATGGGCGCGTATTCCCCACTTCTTCTACGATTACTACGTGTTCCAGTACGCTACCGGTTTCTCGGCGGCGGTGGCGATCGCGAACCGCATCCTGACGGAAGGCGCGCCGGCAGTTGCCGATTACAAGCGTTTCCTGTCCTCCGGCGGCAGCGCGGATCCCATCAGTCTGCTGAAGATCGCGGGTGTGGATATGAGCACTCCCGCGCCGGTAAACAGCGCGCTTGCGCTCTTTGGCGAATTAGTTGACGAAATGGAAAAACTCCGGACTGAGATCAGCGCTTGAGTTTACCGGTCAGGGCTCCGATAGGGATCTGACCGTTTTCCGGATTGCGGCTGTCGTTGCTGACATTGCGGTTGTCCCCCATCACGAATACGTACCCCTCCTTGACCTCTATAACGGTGCCGTTGGGGTAATTGATCACGGTCTGGTCGTTGAGATAATCCTCGACGACCAGTTCGCCGTTCCGGAAGAATTTGTTGTCCCGGAATTCCAGCTTGTCGCCGGCAACTCCGACGACGCGCTTGATCCACAGCGTATGCGGTTCCGCGCCTTTGAAAAACATCTTAGATATATTTTTGTTGTTGAGCAGTACGTCTTTGACCCGCGGGAAATAGCCGAAGCGAGTGATCTTTCCTTCCTTGAAAGCCTCCACTACATTCATGTCGATGACCACGATATCGCCCACATGCGGTTTGCCGAATACGTACGGCATCATCGTGGTCTTCACTTTGTCGCCCGGATTCAGCGTCGGCAGCATGGATTCGCCGTACACCACGTTGGAGCGTGAAAAATATACCGCAAACGTGAGATATCCGAAAATGACCAGGCCGAATACCAGGAGGAAGATCAGCACATTTTTAAGGATCTCCAGTATGATATGCTTTATGCGGCGCTTGGTCGCCTTCTTGCGGGTCAC
>CACZOW010000266.1 GCA_902782885.1 uncultured Ruminococcus sp.
AAAAAGCATTATCTGATCCCGCAGGAGATGGAAGCGCTCAAGGCCGGCGCGGAATATTGAATCAGACACCTCGCACCCCGTCTTCAGACAGGAAAGGAGAGGCGCAGTGAAACGCAACATTGACCGAATCATGAGCCGACGTACCGGTATCCGCCGCATTGCCGCGCTACACGCGGCGCTGCTTTCAGCTGTAATGCTTTTATGCTCGCTGACGCCCGCATTTGCCGCGGAAGCGGATCCCGGGAAGGTGACTGACGCCAAGTATTTTGTGTTCAGCGATCCGTCTTATCTGGATTTTATGTCGGGCAACCAGCTCACATTCATGGAATTCATGACGGAGGATGACAAACCGTTTGCGCGGATCCACTTTACGCCGATGGGTATGGACCCGTTCATCTACATGCCCGTGGGATTGATCGAGGGCGGGGTGCAGTGCGACGTGTACAGGTATGTTGCCATAAGAGTGCGCGCTAACTCCTCCAGCCGCTGCAACCTGTATTTCGGTACCAGCAACGAAGGCGGCCTGGACGAATCCAAGAATCAGCCTTCCGTGAACAACATCGGCGACACGGAGCAGTGGATGACGCTGGTATTCGATCTTTCTGCCCACGCCAAATGGAACGGTCTGCTGACGACGGCCCGGTTCGACCCTTACGGCGCGGTACCGGAGGGAGTGGATCATATCGATATACAGTGGATAGCTTTCGTGAAGAAGGAAAAAGACCTGGAAAAGCTGGATGTTTCACTGGAAGATCTGAGCCATCAGGACATATACACGCGGCGTCCGATATTTGCCACGCCTGACCGGACCAAACCGCCGGAGAATACTTTCCGGCCGGAAGGCGCCACGGCAGGGATCGCGGCAGAGAAGACGAACAGAGGTTTTTCTCCCGCGGTGCTGATAATCGTGTCGGCGGTGCTGCTGCTTTGCGCGGCGAGCGCGGCGGCGGGCATAATCGTTCTGAAAAAGAAAAAGTAAAGGCGGGACTGCGAAATGGAAGAACAGAAATACAAGCGTCTCGTACTGATCGGAATGCCGTGCTCGGGCAAATCGTCCATCGGCAAGGTACTGGCGCGCTATTTCCGTATGCAGTTCTGCGACCTTGACGAAGAGATCGAAAAATACGCCGGGATGACTATCGAAGAAATTTTCCGTACGTCCGGCGAGGCGGAATTCCGCCGCATAGAGACCCACGTTACGGACATGCTGGCGGGTACGGATAATGTTGTCATCGCTACCGGCGGCGGTATCGTCACCAAACCCGAGAATATGGAGCTGCTCAAGCGTGAAGGCAGTTTGGTGGTATACATACACCGCGATTTTTACAAGCTGGCAACTACTCCGCGCAAGGTCCGCGATAAGCGCCCGGTGCTGAGAGACGCCAATTTTGAAAAACTGTTCACGCTATACAAAACGCGCCTGCCGCTATATAAAAAATACGCCGATGTGGAAGTGCGCAACGATTCCGGACGCGAAGATTCCGCGGCACGGATCATTACCACGCTCACCGAACTCGGGTTTACCGGAAACCGCACGGAGGTAAAATGTTCCGAAACCTCAAGCCTGATATAAAGTGCGCGGATATATACACGCTGGATACGGAGAGCCTGCGGCGCGGAGGCGTGCGCGGGCTGTTCTTCGATATTGACAACACGATGGAACCGTACAGCACGCCGAAGCCCGGAGCTCGCCTTTCGGAGTGGCTGGAGAGATTGACCGCGGAAGGGTTCGTGATCGGGATATTGTCCAACGCGAGGCAGGAGCGCATCGCAAAATTTGTCGGCGGCTTTCCCCCGGAACTGCGGGACCGGATACTCTACGTTTACAAAGCGGCCAAACCTCTGAAAAAAGGTTTTCGCAAGCTGCTGGCTGACGCCGGGCTCCGGGCAGAGGAAGGGGCAATGATCGGCGACCAGCTGTTTACGGACATATGGGGCGGCAACCGTGCCGGTCTTACAACGGTCCTCGTCACGCCCATCGATCCGTCGATCGAACCGCCGTTCGTACGGTTTAAACGCATATTTGAGAAACCATTTATTCGAAATGAAAGGAAGCAGTCATGAACAACAGCATTTACTCAGCAACAGAACGCAGAACGCAGTCATTCCGCCGCATACTGGAAGAAAAACAGCTGGACGCGGCATTTGTGTGTTCCGGCCCCAACGTAAGATATCTTTCCGGCTTTGCCGGCACGCCCGGAGACGCGGCGCTGGTGATCACACCGGACAAAGCGTACATCATCACGGATTCGCGCTACACGATCCAGGCCGGGGAGCAATGCCCTTATTATACGCTTGTATCCGGCAATGCCACCGATATCAATATGGTGAAAGGTCTGCTTCCCCGCGGCGGCAGTACGGCGGTAGGGTTTGAAAACCTTAACATTTCCTACGACCGGTATACGCGGCTGTGTTCCATCCTGGACAGCGGTAACGAACCGGTCAGGCTGGACAACGCCGTTGAAAATCTGCGGAATATTAAAGACAGCATCGAATTGGATTGCATCCGGCGCGCCTGCAAGATCGCCTGCAAAGCCCTTTCAGAAACTGTGCCGTACATACAGCCCGGAGCTGCGGAGCTGGATGTTGCCACCGAGCTGGAATACCGTATGAAAAAGAACGGTGCCTCCGGACCTTCCTTCGACACCATCGTTGCCTCCGGCGTGCGCGGCGCTTTGCCCCACGGACTGGCATCCGATAAACTCATAAAGAACGGCGAACTGGTGACCATCGACTTCGGCGCGCTGTATAACGGCTACTGCTCGGATATGACCCGCACGTTTGCGGTGGGCGAGCCGTGCGATGAACTGAAAAAAATATATAACATAGTTCTTGGCGCGCAGCTCACCGCGCTGGACGCGTACAAGCCCGACATGCTGGGACGGTCGCTGGATCAGGTGGCGCGGGACTATATCGCGGAGGCGGGATACGGCAAATATTTCGGCCACGGACTGGGGCACGGCGTAGGTCTGGAGATACATGAAGGCGTCGGCGTCGGCGCGCACAGCGTATCCGTGCTGGCGGAGAATACGGTGTTCAGCGTGGAGCCCGGTATCTATATTGAAAATCTGGGCGGCGTCCGCATCGAGGATCTGGTAACGTATTCTGACGGAGTATTTGAGATCCTGACGGCCGACAGTCCGAAGGCGTTTACGGTGCTGTGATGGACGGCGCGGGTCCGGGGAAAACACGAAGAGCGGCGCGGCTGCTGACTCTGATATTGGTGGCGGTCATAATGCTGTCGGTGTCATCCGGCTGCGGTCCGCGGAAAGGAACGGTTATGTGGTTCGAGCATTCGACAAAAAAGATCCTGCACGATCATACGGATCCCCTCGGCCGCGCGGAGTACACGCTTTATCTCGCGGGCAACGAATATGAAGCCTGCCAGCTTGCCGTGCGCTTTCCGGAACGGCAGCCGGAATTCACGCTCACCGCATCGGCTCCCGCGCGGGACGGCAACGCGGCGGAAGAAGTCAGCGTGGAGATCTTTAATGAGCATTATATTCCCGTCACCATGTCCGCGCCGTTCCTGGCGGTGAGTCCGGATGAGGACGGCCGTGCGGAAGAGTATCCGGACGCGCTTTACCCGCACAGCGGACCCGTGTCGTTGCCCGCGAACACCACACAGCCGTTCTATGTATTGGTACACGCCGGACGCGAGGCGCGACCAGGGGAGTATGAAGTATTGCTCACCGCGAAAAACGGAGATACGCTTCTGGGAGAAGCGCGTCTGACGGTGCACGTCTGGGATTTCGTGCTGGACGGCGCCCCGGCCATGACCGCGGTATCAGACGTATCCCGCTACAGCATGGCCAAAGTCACGGATCCTTCCATGGGAGAAGACGAAGCGCAGCGGCTTTACGAAAAGTATTACGAATTCGCCGTGGAACATCATATCAGCCCGTACTCGCTGCCGTACAATGTGCTGGACGAACGGGCGGACAAATATCTTGACGATCCGCGGGTCACCGGCTTCCGCGTCAATTACGGCGACGACGACTACCTGCGCGCCGTGGCCGAAAAACTGTCGCGCAAGCCCGAATGGCTGAAGAAGGCGTATTTCTATTTCCTTGACGAGCCGGGCGACGAGGATCGCTATATGGACCTGGTCAGAATGTCCCGGCATCTGCTGGAGATCTTCCCGCAGGCGCGCATCGTGTCGCCGTACTTCGTCAATCCTGATATGTACCTGGGGAACGACGCGCTGGAGTACTGCTTCGGTACGGTCAATATCTGGTGCCCCAAACTGTTCTGCCTAGACCGTGACCGGCCGCAGAATATCTATACAAACAAGCAGCTGGGCAAACTGGCGCCGATGGCGGACCGGCTGGCGGAGCGGCGCGCGCTGGGAGAGGACGTCTGGACGTACGTGTGCTGGGAGCCCGGCGAGCCGTATCTGAACCTTTACATCAATATGCAGGGAATACAGCACCGCCTGATATTCTGGCAGAACTATCTGCTGGGCGCCAACGGCTTCCTGTACTGGAGCAGCAACTACTGGGACCGCATCAGCGATCCCTGGGAGAGCGGCGCCACGGTCAACTGGCTTTCGGATCGCGTTTACGGCGACGGCTCGCTGCTGTACAACGGCAGCAAAGTCGGCGTTGACGGCCCGTGCTCCTCGCTGAGGCTGGAAGCGGTGCGCGACGGCGTTGACGACTTCACGTACCTGACGATGCTGGAGAACTCCGGCATGTCCCGGGAAGAAGTGCTCAGGATCGTGCGCCGGCTCACGGCGTCGCTCACGGAATATACCGGAAACGACGATCTGCTGTACCGCGCAAGGTACTCTCTGGGGTCAATGATAGAAAAGGCGCGGAGCGGCCGTTGACCGCGTTCGGCCGCTTCTTTCCGCCCGTTCCGCGGCCTGATCTCACCTGCAGAGACAGAAGAACTTGAAAAAGTTCCCGACATTTGCTCAGGGAAAAAGTCGACCTTTGTCGATTTTTGTCGAAAAAATCAGCTTGCATTTTGCCGGAGCGGATGGTATAATGCGACCCGACGATCCTTGTTCTGCCGTTACGGCAGGACCGTTTAGTCCAGAAGGAGGTGAAGAATGATGAACAAATACGAAGTTATGTTTATACTCAACCCCGAGCTTAGCGAAGAAGACACTCAGTCCGTCATCGTGAAGTTCAAGGATATGATTTCCGGGGCCGGTGAGGTGGAGAACCTTATCGAGTGGGGTAAGCGTCGTCTCGCTTATTTGATTCAGGATTTCGCGGAAGGATATTACGTGATCATTGATTTTGCGTCCAACCCCGATTTCCCGATGGAGCTTGACCGCGTTATGAAGATTAACGACAGCGTTATTCGTCATATGATTACCAGAAAAGAATGATAGACGGCTTTATCGCCGGAAGGAGAAAGATTCATGAATAAAGTTATACTGATCGGAAGGCTTGCCAGAGATCCCGAACTTAAATATACCGCGTCCAACACCGCGGTGTGTCAGTTTACGGTCGCCGTTGACCGGCGCTTCAAATCCGATAACCAGCCCAACGCAGACTTTATTCCGGTCGTGGCGTGGCGTCAGACCGCCGAGTTCGTAAGCAAGTATTTCTTTAAAGGCAGCCGCATCGCGGTCACCGGACAGATACAGATACGCAGCTGGGACGACGCTGAGGGTAAGAAGCGTTTCGCAACGGAAGTCATTGCCGACGACGTGGAGTTCGTGGAAAGCAAACGCCAGGACAGCGGTTACGGTAATCCCGCGCCGCTTCCGGAAGAACCCCAGACGAACCGAAATTCAGCTCCTTCTAAAGCGGAAAAAGCTCCCGCCGCTCAGGATGGCGGCGACACTTATTTCGCGCTCAACGATGAGGACGGTTGTCCGTTCTGACCGCGCGCGTCCACTAATTGAAAGGAGACTTCGTTATGCCTTACGCTAAAAAAGAAAATGCAAGGGAAGACTCGAATAAAGGCGACAGCAAAATGATGTCCAGACCCCGCAGATCCCGCAAGAAGGTCTGCCCGTTCTGCGCTGATAAAGCTACGAGCATCGATTATAAAGATGTGAACAGACTCAGGAAGTTCGTATCCGAGAGAGGTAAGATCCTCCCCAGACGCGTTTCCGGCTGCTGCGCCGAGCATCAGAGAGAGCTCACCATTGCTATCAAAAGAGCGAGACACGTAGCGCTTATGCCGTTTACCGCTGACTAATAGTTCAAGCGGCTGTGTTGTTATCGATGCGGCGCGGACACCGGGTGTCCTGCGCCGCTTATTGACTTTTAATAGGGCAGGCTGGTCCTGCGCTTTTCACGGGATAGGGAGACGGAATGAATAACAGGTGGATACGGTTCATCAACATGGCCGTGATCAATTTCATATTATTGTTCGCCTGCCTCGCGCTCGCCGCGTATTACGGCATTACGTCGCGTTCGGCGGGAGTCGCGGTGATCGCAATCGTGCTGCTGGTGCTGTGCGTCATCCTGAACGTGACGGTATTCCTGATCCGGAAACATTACCGCGTGCGGCGCGCCAAAACGCTCTCCGTATACGCGGACGGTACCGAGACGCCGGTGCCCGGCGCGGTGAGCGACATGCAGCTGCCGGTGGTCTTCCTGGCGGAGGACGGCTCTTTCATCTGGGCCAACGACCTGTTCCGGGAGATCTTTCCGGACAGCATCGCAATGAACTCCGAGCTCAGGACGCTGTACTCCATGAAATTTCTGGGCAAACTGGACAATTCGCGCCTGGATCTGTCCGGCGACGTGGAGTTTTGCGGGCGTCAATTCAAAATGCTTACAAATGTGGCGCGGGCTGAGAAAAAAGGTCCGGAAGCCTTTATGATAATCATGTATTTCGTCGAGAATACCGAACTGCTCGCACTCAAAAAAGTATACGACGACGAGCGTACGGTAGTGGCGGAGATCGCCGTTGACAGCTACGACGAAATATTCCAGGCCAGCGGCGAAGCCGTTGTCAACGAAATATCGGTGGAACTGGCCAAGATCTTTGACCGCTGGATCGGCGAATCCGGCGCGGTGCTGAAAAAGCTCGTACGCGACCGCTATCTGCTGATCTGCGACGACAAGGCTCTTGCGGATTTTGAAAGAAACAAGTTTACCGTGCTGGACATGGCTAAACGCATCTCCGTGGGCAACCGCATCCAGGTCACGCTGAGCATCGGCGTCGGCGCGCACGGAAAGGACGCGGCGGAGAATTACGGGCTGGCGGCAAAGGCGCTCGACCTTGCGCTTTCGCGCGGCGGCGATCAGGCGGTGGTGCGAAAAGACGGCCGCGACGCGTACTACGGCGGCAGCAACGTTGACGTCGAGAGCATAAACCGCGTCAAGGCGCGTGTAATGGCCGCGTCCCTTAAAAACGAAATATCCAAGAGCAGCGTCGTCCTGATCATGGGCCACCGGCAGGCGGATATGGATTCCGTAGGCGCGGCGCTGCTGGCGTACCGGGCGTGTATGTTTGCGGGCGTAGAGAATGCCTACATCGTGCTCAACGAATCCAATCCGTCCATCGACGCGTTCTACCGCAAACTGACCGCCAACAAGGAGTACAGCGGCGTTATAATCGATACGAGCTACGCACTGAACCTGATCGACGACAACATGCTCACCATCGTCGTGGATACCGGACGTCCCGGACTGACTGAGTGTCCGAAACTGCTGGAATACTCCGGCCGGGTGGCGGTCATCGACCACCACCGCAGGGCATCCGACTACATTAAGACCACCGTGCTGGACTATACCGAAACGTACGCGTCCTCGACCGGCGAACTGCTGGTGGAGATGCTCCGCCACATGGCGCCGGACGCGGATATCCCGCTGATCGAGGCGGAGGCGGTGTACGCCGGTATACTTGTGGACACGAAGAATTTCACGTTCAAGACCGGCAGCCGCACGTTTGAAGTGGCGGCGTTCCTGCGTTCACGCGGCGTGGATACCGTTTCGGTGCGGCAATACTTCCAGCCGGATATGGAACTGTACTCCGCGGTATCGCGCATCACCTCGGAAGCGTATCTGAGGGACGACCGCGTGGCGATCGCGCGCTGCCCCGACGGGCTCAAAAACCAGAAACTGGCGTCGGCAATGGCGGCAGACCGGCTGCTGGATATTGCCGGCGTAGACGCCTCGTTCGTACTCAGTACGGCCGCCGACGGTATCTCAATAAGCGGCAGATCCTGGGGTGAAATAAACGTTCAGGTAATACTGGAAAAGCTGGGCGGCGGAGGCCATATCACCAGCGCGGGCGCTATGCTGGCCGGGACCGGCATGGATACCGCCGAACAAAAACTGTGCGACGCGCTGGATTCATATTTCAACAACTGACAGAGACAGGGAGTGGTTTGAATGAAAGTTATACTGCTTAAAGACATAAAGGACCTGGGCAAAAAAGACCAGATCGTCAACGTGAGCGACGGGTATGCCAAGAACTATCTTATCCCGCGCAAAATGGTAAAACCCGCCACCGAAGGCGCGGTCAACGACGCTAAAGAAAAACAGCGCGCGCAGGCCGAGAAGCAGGCCCGCGAACTGAAACTGGCGCAGGAAGCCGCCGCGGCATTGTCCGGCACGGAAGTGGTCGTACGGGTAAAGATCGGCGACAACGGCAAACTGTTCGGCGCGGTCTCCACCAAGGATATCTCCGAAGCGCTGAAAGCGCAGAAGCAGATCGACGTGGACAAGAAAAAACTGGAATTGCCCGAGACCGTCAAATTCCAGGGCAAATATAAGTGCATTGCCCGCATTTATCCCAGAGTCACCGCGGAATTTACCGTATCGGTATTGCCCGAGTGAGGCGCGGCATCCGTAACGGAGAGCGACCGGACCGACCGGTCCGGTAAAATACGGAAGGAACTATTCAGATGGCAGGCGTGACAAAACAGCTGGAACCACAAAATATTGACGCGGAGCGGGCGCTGCTGGGTGCGGTGTTCATGGACCCCGACTGCATATTCGACGTGCAGGAGATCTGTCAGCCGGACGACTTTTTCCGTCCGGAACACAGAAACATATTCGCGGCGATGTGCGATCTTGCACAGAAATCGCTGCCGGTCGACATCCTCACTGTGACGGACCAGCTCGAAAGTACGGGCAAAATGAAGAACCTCAGTCCGGAGTACATCGTGGCGCTGGCCAACGAAGTGCCGCTGGCCTCCAACGCACTCGAATACGCCCGCATCGTCGGCGCCAAATCCATGCAGCGCCGCATGCTGGAAGCGTCCAACGAGATCGCGCGGCTGGCGTACGAACCGGACGGCGGCGTGGGGGCGGCGCTGGACGAGGCGGAACGGCGAATATTCAATCTGGTGCAGCGCGGGAACCGCAAGAGCTACCGCGGCATCGGCGACGTTCTGCCGGAAGTATTCGCGGACCTTTCGCTGCTCAGTTCGAAACTGAACGACTCTTCATACGAGGGCAATAAACTTTCCGGTATCCCGTCCGGTTACTTTGAACTGGACAAGCTGCTTTCCGGCTTCCAGAATTCCGACCTGATCCTGATTGCGGCCAGACCCGGCATGGGCAAGACCGCGCTGATGCTGAACATCGCCAACAATGTTGCCGCCGGCAAATTCAGATACCCTGTGGCGATATTCAACCTGGAGATGTCTTCTTCGCAGCTGGTCAAGCGAATGATCAGCACCCAGACCGGGATCCCGGGCGACCGGATACGCTCCGGCGAGCTGGACCGGGAAGAGTGGCGTGAGATAAAGGATATGGTCAAGGAATACAAGAACATCCCGATCTACATCGACGATTCCACCGACGTATCCGTGAACTCCATCCGCGCCAAGTGCCGCAAACTTAAACTGGAGAAGGACATCAAACTGGTAATAATCGACTACCTTCAGCTGCTGACTTCCGGCAACCGCGTGGAGAGCCGCGTCAACGAAGTAGGCGAGATCTCCCGCGCGCTCAAACTGATGGCCAAAGAGCTGGATATCCCTGTCATAGTCGGCTCGCAGCTCAGCCGCAGTGTGGAGAAGCGCGACGACAAACGGCCCATGCTCTCCGACCTGCGCGAATCCGGCACCATCGAGCAGGACGCGGATATCGTAATGTTCATATACCGCGACGCGTATTATCATAAAAACGAAGACAGCAAATTCAAGGACGTGGCCGAAGTGATCGTCTCAAAACACAGAAACGGATCAATGGGCACCGTTAAACTTCTGTACGACGGCGACCACGCGGCGTTCAAAAATATCACATTCAACAAGCAGTGAAGCGGGACGCATACGAGATCTTTAAAGAGACCGTTGACCGGCGCGGCCTGATACCCGGCGGCACGAGAGTGCTGGCGGCCGTATCCGGCGGCGCTGATTCGGTATGTATGCTGCTGATGCTGAAAAAGCTGCTTCCGGAAAACAGTCTGGCCGCGGCGCATTTCAACCACCGGCTCAGAGGCGCGGAATCGGACCGGGACGAAGCTTTTACGCGGGATCTGTGCGCGCGGGAAGGGATACGGTTTTATTCCGGTACCGCGCCCGTGGGCGTCCTCGCCCCGGCAGAAGGCAAAGGCCTGGAGGAGTGTGCGCGGGAGTACCGTTACAGGTTCCTGAACGCGGTCGCTGCCCAGGGCAAATTCGACGTGATCGCCGTCGCGCATAATTCCGGGGACAACGCCGAGACCATCCTAATGCACATCCTCCGCGGCGGCGCGCTTGACGGCCTGTGCGGCATGAGTTACCGCAGGGACAACATCATCCGGCCGCTCCTCGACGTTGACCGCCGGAGTATAGAAAGATACCTCTCCGGCGCAGGCGCGCCTCACGTAGAGGATTCCACCAACGCGGACGGGGATATGCTGCGCAACCGGATCCGCCATACCGTGCTTCCGTTTCTGTCAGATCAGCTGGGTTACGACGTGGCGCCGGTGCTGCTGCGCCAGGCGGAGATCTCACGGGA
>CACZOW010000267.1 GCA_902782885.1 uncultured Ruminococcus sp.
CAGTTTAAAAGTAATTTGAAGGTCAAAAAACGCTTCCGCAAGCGCGTTGCCCGGCTAAAACAGGCTGGGAGAAGGAGCCGTTTTCTCAAAAATGAGCGATTTTTCACCTTTTTTAAGAAATCGGCAAAGGAAAGGCTGCAGTTGCGATCGCAGCCGCCTGCCGCGCGGCCGGAATCGGTCGTTCATCCGCACTCTTGCTCATTTATCCGCATTCTCGCTCATTTTTATGTGGCGTTTTTCGATTTTGAAAACAAAAAATGCATTATCTGCTTTTTTGTGCAATTTCATGCTCATTTTTCATCTCGCAGCGGACATTCACGACATCAAATATAGTCAATTCCTACTCCTTGAACCATTTTTCCGGCCTCAGGGCACATCTGCAGCACTTCAAAACTCCAAAAGCCTTTTTGTTAAGCAGCCCGCAACCTGGAGAAGGCGCCCGGTCAGGTGATGTCTCGGCGCCGGCCCGCGCTCAAACGTTGTCCCGAGCCCGGTGCCTGACGAAAAGCGCCTGACAAAAACGTCTGAGAAAAAAAGTGTTGACAACGCACCGTTACTGGTGTATACTGCGCAAGTCACGGCTCCTTGGTCAAGCGGCTAAGACGCCGCCCTCTCACGGCGGAAACACGAGTTCGATTCTCGTAGGAGTCATTAAGCGTCCGGCAGGGCGCTTTTTTATTTGTCTTCGGGCGCTTTTTTATTTGTCTTCGGGCGCGGTTTTATTTGTCGCCGGCAGCGCCGGCCCGCCCCTCGAAAGCTTTGAAACGAATTGCCGCGAACAGGGCGGTATTGCCGCCGGGCAGCGCCGCATTCAGCGTATTGCCGCATAACTCCGCGCCGTAACCGCTCAAGGTCGGATAAAGATCCGCGAGCCGGACGGACGCGCATTCCCCGACGTAGCGGCTGAGGTCGACGGAGATCCCCTGCGCATTTTCCGAATTGTTCCAAATGGCGAGCGAAAGCACGCCGCGGGCTTTATCCAGCAGTCCGAGAGTGTTGACGCCGCTGTCGTCCATGTCGAACGTCCCGGTGGGGTACACCGGCACGGAGGAGGGCATATACTTACGGTACTTTTTGTACAGATCAACGCCGTCGCGGATCAGCTTTTTGTTAAATTCGTCCGCACAGTCGATATGGCCGGACAGGTACATAAGGCCCATCAGCCCGTTCACCATATTGTACGCGGTCACGCGGCCGTCGGAAAACTGCTTCGTGAATCCGGCGGAGGGCCGGAACGATTCGCGCGTATAGATCGGGGCGGGATACGGGTATACCCACACGCCGCAGCGCTCGGGGGGGATCGTTGCCAGCGACCCGGCCACGACAGAAGGCAGCCGGAAATAGTCTTCCTGATCGCTCACGGACTGCAGGTGGAAATGTGAAAGCGTGCCCATGTCCGCGCGCATCGCGCCGCTGCCGCAGTTTTCGATGATCAGATCCGGGTATGCCTTGCGTACGCGGTCAATAAACTGTTCGAATGCCGCGGAATGCTCGCGCACAGATTGCGCGCCGCAGGGGTCAATGCTCCCGCCGGTGCACGCGTTGTAATCGTTTTTGATATAACGGAAGCCCAGCTCGTACAAGCGGTCGATCACGTTCCGCATATATTCCCGTACTGCGGGGCTGCGGAAGTCAACGAGCCGGCGATCGCCTCCTACAGGGTGACCGCCGCGGGTGAGGCAGCTGTTCTCGATCTCTTTTACCGGCCGCGAGTTTGAGCCGGCAGATTCCAGCTCCAGCCAGATGCCCGGCAGCATCCCGCGCTCGCGGATACGCTTGACGATGCCTTTGAGTCCGCCGCGTCCGAAGAGACGGTCGTTTATATCCCACGAGCCCAGATCCGCGAGTTCATTGCCGCTTGAAGAATACCAGCCCGCGTCGATCACATAATATTCAGCGCCCGCGTCCGCCGCAGCGTCGATCAGCGGCAGCGTTTTTTCTCTTGTCGGCAATGCCCACAGGCAGTTCATGTAGTCGTTGAAGCAGACCGGCGGTACTCGCGCGGGCAATTTGGTCCGGAACAACGCGCGGTTGGCCTCGGTGAGGTCCGCGACCGCCGCTTCAAAACCGCCGTCAACACAGCCCGTGAGCGCCTCGCATGTTGACAACGTTTTTCCCGGCTTCAGCTCGTATTGCCAGCCGTCGTTCTGAATGTCGCAATCGGTAGCGGTCAGGTAGAGCGCGGTATTGTCGCCCTGACCGGTGATGCCCGCCTCGATCGACCAGCCGTGCCCGCACATGATCTGTATGTAATAGCATCTGTTCAGCGCCGTGTCTTCGAGAAAAAGTACCGGCTCATACCGGCGCGTGCTCCAGGTGCCCTGCGAACTGATGCGGAAATTGTCGTGAGTGTCGTGATTGTATGTGCGGTAAAGACCGGCCTCCTCCGCAAAGACGTGCCGCCACTGCGCCTCGCCCTGCCACGCGCTGTACGCGAAGTGGAGCACGAATCTGTGACGGGTGAACGGTACGGCAGGATCCGCCCCGATATCGCGCAAATACGCCGCGCTCAGGTACTCCACGGTCATCCCGTTTTTAAGCAGGGGGTCAGACCCCGCGTTTATAATTTCTGTATGCTGCAGCACCGCGACAGAACGCTTCGGCGCCGCGTCTTTATATTTCACACGCACGTCCGCCCGGCGCGCGTTGATCGAATGATAGTTGTGATTCTCTTCGGCGTTGAGGACAACATAGTAATCGTTTTTATATTCCTTGTACATAATGACGACCTCCGTACAGTGATCCTGAGTGATTATACTAACTGTGCGGTTCAAATTACAAGCGTTTTATATATTTAATAATAGATTTTCGGGTGACCGATGCTGCCGCGGGAAAAGTGATGCCGTCCCGTGCAATCTTGATTTTTAGGCGCTGTTATGTTATAAGTGACCAAAACGATCCGGAAGGAGTTTCCATGAGAAGAAAGGTATTGAATTTGCTTTTGTTGACCATGTGCGCGGCGTTGCTGGCCGGCTGCGGTGCGCGCGGCGGAGACAATACTTCCGTGACCGCCGAAGCGCCGTCATCGGCGATGATCGTGCTTCCGACCGGGGCGCCCGCCGAAGTTCCGACAACTGAACCGACTGTGACGCCCACGCCTGCGCCAACGGAGACACCTACGCCGAAACCGACGGCAACGCCGACTCCGGCACCGACGGCAACGCCGACTCCGGCACCCACCGCGACGCCCACGACGGTACCTACCGCGACTCATACTCCGGCACCGACCGCAACTCCGACCCCGAAGCCGACCGCAACGCCGACTCCGGCACCGACCGCAACGCCGACTCCGAAACCCACCGCGACGCCCGCTCCGACGCCCACCGCGACCCCGCAGCCCGAGTACAAACTAAACGAACTCATCAAGAGCGGCAAAAACTTCTCCGTCGGGTTCGAATTCGTACTGCGCAGTCCGGAGTATAACGGCAATTACGTCGGTCAGGGCGCCTGCTCCGACGGCAAATACGTTTACTTCATTCTGAAGCCCTCCGCCGACGGCGAAGCGATCATCGCAAAACACGACCTGAAAAAAGGGTATCTGATCAAGCGCAGCGAACCGATATACGTGTTCCACGGCAACGACATGACGTATGACTCCGCGCGCAACCTGCTTTATGTTGTCCACGGTTCGACGGAAGGCAAGATATTGACCACGGTCGATCCGGAAACGCTGGAAGTCGTCACGCAGTCAGTGAATATCAAGAAAGGCGCCGGCGCCATCACTTACTCGCCCGAGCGGGATATCTTTGCCATCAGCCAGGGCGGAAAGAATCTGCGTTTCATGGACAGCGGCCACAACATAACCTCGTCCGTGACCCGCGAGGAGCTGGACTACACCGCGCAGGGCATGGGCTCCGACGAAGATTTCATATATTTTCCGATGAGTCCGAAGGGGGACAATAAGGACAATATTCTCGTCGTTTACGACTGGTCCGGCAATTACGTCACGACCGTCCACCTCGACACCGACCGGGAATCCGAATCGATGTTCGTGGTCAACGGCGAATATTACGTCAGCTTCTATTTCGGCGACGGCGCGAGATTGTACAGGCTGAAGTTTTACGTCGAAGAGTAAGAAGAGTTATTTATTTACGCGCACAGGAAAGGCGGCACAGCGGAATTGGAACTGCCGGTATCATTTTCGGAAAAATTGACGGCGCTGATCGGCGCAGACGGATACGAGGAGTACGCGCGTGCGTTGACGCAGCCCGCGGCGCACGGGCTCCGGGCCAACCGGCTCAAATTGCCGCCGCCGCGCCTCGCGGAACTCCTAAACGGCAGTGTGCGTCTGGGAGCGCAGGTGCCATGGTGCGAAGACGGTTTCTATTTTGACACCGATCCCGAACGCATGCCCGGACGCCTGGCGTACTATCTCGCGGGCCTTTATTATATTCAGGAACCCAGCGCCATGTATCCCGCGGCCAATGCCGGTATCCGTCCCGGACAGCGTGTGCTGGACCTGTGCGCCGCACCTGGCGGCAAAAGTCTGCGGGCCGCCTCCGACCTCGGGGGAGCGGGTCTGCTTGTTTCAAATGACATAAGCGCCTCCCGCGCCGGCACGCTGCTCTACAATCTGGAACTGGGCGGCGTTCCGAATGTGATCGTGACTAATTCGACGCCCGCGGAACTGGAAGCACGGTTCGGCGCGTTTTTTGACGTGGTGCTGGTGGACGCGCCCTGTTCCGGTGAGGGCATGTTCCGCAAGGATCCGGAAGCGCTTGCCAGCTGGGAGAAATACAAGACGGACAAGTGCGTCGAGATGCAGCGCGGGATACTCGCCAGCGCCGCGGGACTGGTGCGGCCGGGCGGTCGGATAATGTATTCCACCTGTACTTTTGACCGGCGCGAAGACGAAGGAATGATGGAAGAATTCCTGGCGGCGCATCCGGAGTTCACGCTCTTGCCGCTTGATAAACCGGGCGGCGTGGCGGACGGCATTCCCGGTGTGCCCGGATCCGGAGCTGACGCGCTGCCGATCGCCGCCGAACGTTGTGCCCGGCTCTGGCCTCACAGGCTTGCGGGAGAGGGGCAATTCGCCGCGCTGCTTCAAAAGGGCAGCGGGAGCGGTATTTGTGACGGGGGACAGACCCCGAGTTCAAAAAACAAGCCGCGCAGCTACCGGCGGCTAAAAGAATATCCCACGGAACTGCGGGCGTTTGCAGATGCAAATCTGAATGAATTGCCTTTCGCCGGCGCGGCGTTCTGCGTGATGGGCGAGAGCCTGTACGCGTGTACCTTCGATCCGCCGGATATTGACCACCTGAAAGTACTGCGCATGGGTGTGCTGGTCGGGGAACTCAGTTATGGCAAACTAAGGCCAGCGCAGCATTTCATAATGAGCCTTAAACCGGAAGCGTTCCGTCGCAAACTGGAGCTCGATCCGTTCGGCCCGGACGTTAAACGCTATTTAAGAGGCGAGTCGCTCTCCGTGCCCGGTGCGGAGGACGGCTTCACCGCCGTATGCGTAAACGGGTTCCAGCTGGGCGCGGGCGAAGTGCGTGGCGGGACGATGAAAAACCTGTACCCCAAGGGCTGGAGGCGCGTCATATGAGGCTGGATAAGTTCCTTTCGAATATGGGCTGCGGCTCACGGCGGGACGTACATAAGCTGATTGCCGCGGGAGCGGTGGAAGTGGACGGCGCCGTCGTCAATGCGCGTGACGCGCAGATTGACGAGGACCGTCAGCGGGTGTGCGTCAACGGCGATCACATTCCGTACAAGCCATACGTATACATCATGGTCAATAAACCCGCCGGATACCTGTCGTCAACGGAGGACGGCGCGGGTCCGGTGGTGACGGAGCTGCTCCGCGGCGCGTACAGCTCGTACAAACTGGGCGTGGCCGGAAGACTCGATAAAGACGCCGTAGGGCTGCTTCTGCTCACGAACGACGGTGAATACCTGCACCGCGTCATCTCGCCGGAAAAGCACGTTCTGAAGCGTTATTTTACGATCCTGCGCGCGCCGGTGACCGGAGCGGACGTCGAAGCGTTCAGAACCGGCATCAAGCTGAGGGACGGGACCGTGTATAAGAGCGCGGAATTGACGCCCGCTGACCGCGCGGGAGAGGACGGCGAAACGGTATACGGCGCCGTCACCGCCATCAGCGAAGGCAAATTTCATCAGGTAAAGAAAATGTTTATTGCCCGCGGCAACGAGGTGCTTTACCTAAAGCGCCTCAGCATCGGCGGGCTCAGACTGGATCCCGCGCTGGGGGCGGGGGAATTCCGCGAACTGACTCCTGCGGAAGCGCAGACGGTCTTTGATGATCCGGAGGGATAATATGAACAGACAAACTGCTGAAAAAGTCAGATTTTTTATGAACGGGCTGGCGGGACGGCTGCCGGAGATCGAAGAGATCGAGGCCACGTTCCGGTCGGGATTAAAGAATTACACGCTTACCGCGCCGGTTGACAACGGGGAAAGCCTCGCGTTCAATTTCGGCGGCAATTCGTACGCGCTGGATTACGCAGGCTTCGTTGACTTCATCTGCGGCAAAGTGCCGGACTACGACGAACTGCTCATAGTATACCGCGACCCCGAAAAAGACAGCCAGATCGCCGCCGCCGAACGGGACGTCACATTCCGTTCCGCCGAGCGCTCTTCAAAACGCGGCGCCGCGGCGCTGAGCGAAGCCCACGAGGCCGTCTCACAGGCGTCAATGAGCAACCGCGCCTATTTCATCCGGCCCGAACAGCCCGCCGCCGCGCAGATGCTCAAAGCCATCGGCATAATGGGGGACAACGGCAAAGTCAAAAACGACAAGATCCGCAAATACAACCAGATCGACCACTTCATCGAACTGATCGACCCCATGCTGCGCAGGCTCCGCGACGCCAAAGCATCATCCGGCGCGAAAGATAAAACGATCAATATCGTTGACTGCGCCTGCGGCAAATCCTACCTTTCGTTCGCGCTGTGCTACTATATCCGTTTCGTGCTGAAGGCGCCCTGCCGCTTCACCGGCCTGGATTACAACAAGATCGTGATCGACGATTCGAAACGCATCGCGGAGACGCTGGGATATACCAACATGAAATTCATTGAGACCGATATCGGCAAGTACGAGCCGGACCGTCAGTACGACCTTTTGATAACGCTGCACGCATGCGATATTGCCACCGATCTGGCGCTGCGGTTCGGCATTGACCACGGCGTGGGCGCGATGGTCTGCGTGCCTTGCTGCCACAAGGAAATGAACTCGCAGAATTATCATCTGGAGCCGGTGGAGCCGCTGCTGAAATACGGCATATTAAAAGCGCGCATAGCCGACAGCCTTACCGACGGCCTGCGCGCGCTGTATCTGGAGGCGCTGGGTTACGAGGTTTCGATGGTGGAATACATCTCGCCGCTGGATACGCCTAAAAACCTTATGATGCGCTGTGTGAAAACGCGCGAATTCAATCCCGCGGCAATGCGCAGATTCGACGATATCTGCGCCGCGCTGGGCGTCGATCTGTCTATCGCGAAAGCAGCCTTGTAAGGCAGTTGAGACCCCATCCGATGCCGAGCAGATTGTCCTCTACGCCCTCAAACTCCAGAGAGAGGAAACCGTCGTAGCCGGCCGCCTTCAGGATGCGGACGCATTGACCCACCTGTACGACGCCGTGACCGAGGATCGCGCCGCGCAGCCAGTTCTGGGCGCGCGTGGGGAACCAGCCCGCTCCGGGGCAATCCTCGCTGCCGGGTTTATAGTGAAAGTCTTTGCAGTGCACGTGCTTCGCGTACGGCGCCATGATGCTGACGGACTTTACGGGGTCTTCGTCGGCGCACATGAAATTGCCTATATCGATCAGCGCACCGAAATTGCGGTGATCCACCGTGTTGATCAGCTTTTCAACCCGCGCGGCATCCTGTGAAAAATAGCCGTGATTCTCGGTCATGGTTCCCACGCCCAGCGATTCGGCGTACTCGGTCACGCGCCGGCAGCCTTCCGCCAGCCGGGGAAGTGCGTTGTCGTAGCCGAGCCCCGCTTTTTTACCGTTCTCCGGCCGCATTCCGTACGCCACGTCGTGACGCATGTTCCGTACGCCCATCGCGGCGGCAAAATCCACCTGCGCCTTCACGCGTTCGATCTCCTTATCCAGATCACCGCCGGAACCGTACAAAAAATCCGCGCCGACGCAGTATGATACGGCGGTCAATCCTTTTTCCGCGATACGTTCCCGCACCGCGCGGGCAACGTCCGGATCCAGCCCTTTTGACCAGCCGCCCTCCGAAAATTCTATTCCGTCAAATCCCATTTCCGCGGCCTTGTCTATCACGCCGAGGATCCCCAGGCGGTCAACATACCCGCCGAAACTGTACGAACTTACACAAGTCTTCATAATGCTGCTCCTTTCGGATTATCTGATACGGATTTTAGCATTCTTTTGGCGCGGATACAAGGGGACGCTTGACAACTTGAACACTTTTAGGATATAAGGTTTTTATTGCCGGCCCCTGTTCGGGTACGGCGGCAGATCCGGCGCACGCCTCAGGAGGAGCAGCAGTATGAGCGAGAAAAACAAAGGAATGCTGGCGGACGTCGCCATTTACGCGGTCGCTTTTGCCATTGGCGCCGTTCCGTTTTATATGATCGGCAATATGTTTATTGCCGCCGCGGTGTTTACGGCGCTGGCAACGGTGCTGGTGTTCGCTGCCTCCTGCGCGCTGAAAGACGTGTCGGTGTATGACCCGTACTGGAGCGTTGCCCCCGTGGTGATACTGCTTTTGTGCATGATCAAATACGGTTATTGGAACGTCAATTCCTTCATTCTGCTCGCCGTTGTGACGGTCTGGGCCGCACGGCTCACGGGCAACTGGTACATTACATACAAAGGGATCGGACAAGAGGACTGGAGATATGCGCAGTACCGGCAGAAGTGTTCGAAGCCCGTCTTCTATCTTATCAGCTTTTTCGGCCTGCATTTCGTGCCGACGGTCGTGGTCTATCTCGGCCTGGTGAGCGGACTGCTGTCAATACAGCAAACGCGTTTCGCGCCGCTGTCAATTATCGGCATCGCGGTGATGCTGGGCGCCGTGCTGCTGGAATTATTGTCGGATACGGCGATCCACAAATTTCTGCGTGAGCATCGCGGGGAAAAGCGCACCTGCGACATATCCGTCTGGAGATATTCGCGCCATCCGAATTATCTGGGAGAAATGTCTTTCTGGACCGGAATGTACATCTATTTCGTACCGCTGTATCCGGATAAATGGTATCTCGGGCTGGGCTTCCTTACGATCATCGCGCTGTTCCTTTCGGTGTCGATCCCGATGATGGAAAAGCATAACATGGAGCGCCGCGTTGACTACGCGGAGTACAGATCCCGGACGTCTGTACTGCTGCTTTTGCCGCCTAAAAAGTGAACGGCAGTACGATATATCCGTTTTTTTGCCAAAATGCGGATATTTTGCCAAAAACATATTGAATAATCGCATTAATTGTGTTATAGTCATAAAAAAACAGGAGGTAAGCATATGAGCTTCTTATCCAAACTGTTCGGCGGCGATAAAGATGCCGAGAAGACTGCGAGAGATCTGCTGAAAGGATTATTCGGCGAAAACGCCAAAAAAGACGATAAACCCGAAGAAAAACCCGAGGAGCCTGCGCAGGAAAACAATACGTCTGCTCCGGCCGACAACAGTTCCGACGCCGCTAGTTCCGGACCTTCCGGCGATTCCTGGGGCGACGATATGCCTGCGGAAGAGAACCAGTACAACTATAACGGCCACTTCACGGCATATTTTGAGAATATCTTCAATACCGAATTTGCCGCGTACCGCTATGAAAAAGCAGTGCTTTATGAAGACCGCCGCATCGTTTATTACTTCTACTCCGGAGACGCGAAAGTCCTTGCCGTGGAGCTTATGACCGATAAGAGCGACGCCCGCAAATTCCGGAACGATTGCAGGAAAGCCGGCCTCGCGTACGTGCGCTTCTACTTCAACCACCCAGGCTGGTGGAACACGCGCAGCTACGTAGTACGGCGCATCAAAGAAGCCCTTAACTGATTCTTCAGTTTCGTAAAAAAGCAGAGAGAGAATGCTCAGCGCCTGCGGCGGACCCGGCTCGGAATATGATTAATGCTTCGCAGGCAGCGTTTCCGCGTACGGTCTTGTATAATTCCATAATTAATGGAATTTAACGTCTTCTCTTTCTGCTTTTTTACTTTTATGTTGTCCCATGTCGCTTCTGGATAAGCTGGGAGATCCCGCCGTATGGGAGTCCTTCTACGAATATAAAAGTTCGCTCGCCGTGCCGAAGGAATCCACGCGCGCGCTCAGGACGTTTATTGACGAAAAACGGTTCCTGCCCGTGTATGAGGCGATCCGCTCGGGGGCGCGTTTCCCCCTGCCGCGCAAGTCGGTCATATCCAAAACGGGTTCCTCAAAAAAGCGTGTAGTGTATACGTACCCGGAGCCGGAAAATACCGTACTCAAACTGCTTACATTCTTGCTTTTGCGAAAGTACGACGGCCTGTTCTCGCCGGGACTTTATTCGTTCCGTCCGGGCCGGACGGCCAAGGATGCGGTGCGGCGGCTGCTGCGCACCGGCGGACTTGAAAAGATGTATGCTTATAAAGTCGATATCCACGATTACTTTAATTCGGTGTCGGTGGATATGCTGCTCGGACAGCTGGAAGATACGCTCGGAGATGACGGAGAACTGTACGGTTTTCTCTCGGGGCTGCTCACGGAACCGTGCGTGCTCGAACGCGGCAGGCCCGTGGAAGAGCAAAAGGGAGTAATGGCGGGAACGCCGTTGTCCGCGTTTTACGCAAATCTGTTTCTGGCGGGACTTGACCGCCATTTCGAAGACGCGGGCGTGATATACTCGCGTTATTCCGACGACATCATATTGTTCACGGAAACGCCCGAAGAACTGCGCAATTGCGAGCTTTACATCGGCGCGTACCTGGACGGCTGCGGACTGGAGGTCAATCCTTCAAAAGAGGAACGGTACGCTCCCGGCGAAGGCTTCACGTTCCTGGGATTCCGCGTGGATGGGGACAAAGTAGACATTGCCCCCGCGACGCTCAAAAAACTTAAGCAGAAGATGCGGCGCAAACGCGACGCGCTCGGACGCTGGTACAAGCGAAACGGCTATGACGGCGGCAAAGCGGCCAAGGCCTTTATACGCGTGTTCAACCGCAAGCTGCTGGAATCTCCCCGGGACAACGAACTCTCCTGGTCCTGCTGGTTTTTCCCCGTGATCAATACCTCTGAGAGTCTCCGCAAGATCGACAGCTACGCGCAGGACTGCCTGCGGTACCTGGTGAGCGGCACTCATACGAAAGCGCGCTACAATGTGCGCTACGATGATCTGAAAGCCCTGGGGTACCGGTCGCTGGTGCATGAGTTCTACCTGCATACAGAGCAGGAACGCGCACGTTGCCGTAACGCCGGACCGATGCCGGAGCGCGAAGAGGTGCTGCCCTCATGAATGTATTTCGTCTGATGCGGGATATGCGCCGGCCGAAAGATCTTGACGCTGTAACGATCCGTCCGCGCCTCGGCGGCCGCCGCGTGCCGCTTATAATATTGCGCCCAAAGAAACTGCCCGCACCGGGTCCCGGTCTGCTTTGGATTCACGGCGGCGGTTATTTTCTGGGAATGAAGGAAATGGTATACAGTTCGGTCGCGGCGGAACTGGTGCGCACATACGGTATCACAGTCATTTCACCCGGATACCGGCTGGCGCTGCATAAGCCGTATCCCGCGGCGCTGGAAGACTGCTACCGGGCATTGATATATATGCGGGACAATGCCGCCGCTCTCAACATCGCTCCGGATAAACTGATGGCCGGCGGCGTGAGCGCCGGCGGGGGACTGTGCGCGGCTTTGTGCATGCTGGCTCGGGACCGCGGCGAGGTCAATATCTCGTTCCAGATGCCGCTGTATCCCATGCTGGACAATTTCGACACGGCATCTTCCCGGGACAACCACGGCAAAGTCTGGAACACGCGCCGCAATCATTTCGGCTGGCGCGTCTATCTGCGCCGAGACGCGAAAAAAGCGGTCTCGCCATACGCTTCTCCGGCGCGGCAGACCGACTACTCCGGATTGCCTCCGTGCTACACTTTTGTGGGCGATGGGGAGCCTTTTTACTGCGAGACGCTGGAATACGTCGACAACCTCCGCAAAGCCGGCATTTCCGCCGATGCGGACGTGTACCATACCGACGTACACGCGTTCGACCTGATGCGAAAGGACGAAGAACCGGCGCTCGAAGCCAAACGCGTCTTTTCGGAGCGTTTCGGCAAAGCCGCCGGTCTCAGTCGCGGTTGTACAGCTGATTCTGACGCTTCCAGTACACCCGGTCAATGAGCCCCAGCTGCGATGCCGTAAAGCGTATGGCCCAGTTGCCGTCCGCTACGCCCGGCGTATTCATGCGGGTATCCATGCCGTATTCCAGCAGGTCCTGTATCGGGAATATCACGCGCTCGGCAGCGGAGCGCAGCAGCGTTTTTATAATATAGGGGCAGGCGTATTTGCCGTCGCTGCCGATATAACCTATGTAATCCAGCATGCGCGCCCGGTCGTCTTCGCTCATATCGAAAATGTAGCCCAGCAGCGTGTTGTTGTCGTGAGTGCCGGAATACGCCACCACATTTGCCGGGTAATAGTGGGGCAGGTGCGGATTGTCCCCGGACAGAAACGCGAACTGGAATACCCGCATGCCGGGAAGACCGGTCTCTTCCAGCAGTTTGCGCACGTCGTCGTCAATATCGCCCAGATCCTCGGCGATTATAAGTTTTCCGGCGGCAACAGCCTTCAGCTCTTCCACAAATTCGCGCCCGGGTCCCTTCTCCCAGTGGCCTTCTTTGGCGGACGCGGCGCCGGCGGGCACCGACCAGTACGCGGAGAACCCCCGGAAATGATCTATCCGGATCCCGTCGAACAGCCGCAGCTGATGACGAACCCGCGCTTTCCACCAGCGGTAGCCGGTCTTGCGCATTGCCTCCCAGTCGTACAGCGGATTGCCCCAGAGCTGGCCGTCTTCGGCGAAATAATCCGGCGGCACGCCCGCTATTGCCAGCGGTTCCTTCGTCTGCGGATCCAGCAGGAATTCTTCCGGGTGCGCTTTCACGTCCGAAGAGTCCGGCGCCAGATAGATCGGAATATCGCCGATGATCTCGATGCCTTTTGAGTTTGCGTACTGTTTAACCGTATTCCACTCGGCGAGGAACTCGTACTGCATGAAAATATGATAAAAAAGCGCGTCGGGGCGCCCGGGTTCCTTTTCCGCCATAAACTCACAGAACTCGTACAGTTCCGGGATCTCTCGCACATGTTCGGTCATCGCGTCACGCTCGCGGGGGGCAACGCGCTGCGACGCGCGGTACAGCAGCTCCAGGCGCTCTTTAAACAGCCGCTCATATTCGCACAGGAAGGGCGTACGCTGACGCGCGGCGTCGAGCTCGGCCTTCGAGATCAGATGCTTTTCGAACAGCGTCGGAAGGTCAATAAAGAACGGATTGCCCGCGAAGCCGGACAACGACTTATACGGTGAACCGTTGACGTCCGGCCAGCCGAAGGGCAGCGTCTGCCACATCGAGAATCCGGCTCCGGCCAGAAAGTCAACGAAGTCTAACGCTTCTTTGCCGAATGAACCGCAGGAGTAATCTCCCGGAAGCGTAGAAATATGCATCAATATACCGGATCGTCTCATATGGCTCTCCTGAAATCAGAATGGGAATCGCGGCGCTTACGCCTCCGCTTCCGGGCTTTTATACTATAAATCGCGCGTGCTGTCAAATGATCTTGAGCAGGCGGGCGTGAAGACGGCAGCGTACGTCAGCGTTTGCGCGTGACCGCGGATGGCGGAAGGCCGAAGTGTTTTACGAAAGATTTATAAAACACCGAATAATCACCAAAACCGCATCTCAGCGCGGCGCTTTTTGTGCTGCTGCCTTCCGCTATGAGATTGCGGGCGAGGTCAAGCCTTTTCATCGTAATGTACTGCCAAACCGGTATTCCTAAAAACGCGCGGAAAAGCTTGTTGATATATGAATTGCTGTAGTGAAAAACGTGCTCAATGAAAGAGAGATCGGATATTTTGTCCAGATTCGCTCCGATATAGTCCGTGACCGCGTTGTACAGCCGGGCCTTTTCCTCCGCGGCGCTGTTTTTCTTAACATTGATCCCTTTTTTCACTGTGCCGTTGCGCGCAATCTCATACAGCACGGATCTAATGTATGTAAAATACATGCCGACGTCCGTATCGGACCGTTCGTCGCATATGCGGCGCAGCATTGTATTTACCACGGCTTTGACCCGGTCCTCCAGCGTGAAAGCCGCGCCGCTTTTGCGGCCGCAGGTTTTTATGACCTTTTCGACCATTCCGTCGAGTCCCGCCTCCTCAAATACCTTCGGAATGAACTGCACCGTAAGAAATTCCACCGGTCCGCCGTCCGTTAAAAGGCCGTGTGCCTCATTTCCGAGAATAAGGACTGTATCGCCCGGACGAAGCTCATATTCGGTATCGGAAACGAGTACGCCGCAGTTGCCCCGTATCAGCATGAGTATTTCATGAGAGGAGTGGCGGTGTACGGGATAACTCTGCTCGTTGCTTGACTTTTCGTTTTTATGGACGGTGTATAATCCGATCAGTTCCATATATCATTGCCTCCATAGGGATAGTACCAGAATAATCCTGAAATTGCAATATCCCGGGCACGCTTTTGCTATTGTTTTTGCAATCATTCGGGAATTAAAATTATTATGTAATAATATATCGGAGGGTATTGCTGTGAAACGATATTTAAAATGGATCACCTGTGTAATGCTGGCAGTATTGACGGCCGTTTCTGCCGGGTGTGGCGGGAAGGGCAACGAAGACGACGGCCGCCCGGGCAGAACGATCGTTTTTGACGACGGTATAACCGAAACAAGCGGCAATGAACAGACGGATATCCCTGCGCCCGCGACACACACGTTCAGCCAGGATTTTGAAACCGCTATAAAGCAGAACGACGAAGACTGGACGATCAATTCCGAGGGCGAATTCAAGAACGGCATATTCCGGAGCGCCAAAAATCACACATATCTCGCGCTTAAGCATAAAGTTAAGGCAGATACGCTGAATATAGAACTCGATATGAAAGCGGCCAGAAACGGCAACGTAAACAACGTTTCCGGCTATATCGGCCTGCGCCTGCCGGAGCACGGCAACCAATTTGCCGCCGTGGGCGCGAACGGTATATGGCTGGCGTTCCATTGCAAACAGGTAGGTATCATCGATACCTGGCCCACGGTCAAAATGTTCAGCACCGACGTGGACTTCTCCAAGACCCAGCGCGTAATTATTACAGATGACATAAAGAACAACGTCATTACCGTAGACGTGCTTGACGGCGGAGAACGCAAAAATGTCATGAATCTGACTATCACAAACAACAAGGAAATACTTGTAAAAAACAGTAAAGGCAAAAATAAGATCAAAGCCAAGTTCGGTCATGATATTGACAGCAGCGGCTACGTCGCGTTCTGGGCTGCGGGCGGCGATTCCGGCGAATGCGTGATGGACAATATCTCCATGCAGTGGACGGACGCTGTGAAGGAGCGGTATGTTCCCGCGGACAAAACTGCCATACGCGACCTTTACGCCGACACCTGGGTCGCGGCGGATGATCTCGGCCGGACCGTCACAGACGGAGCCGCGGCGCCGCGCAGCAAACTGATCGGTATGTTTTACCAGATCTGGTTCACGCCGACCAGCGTCACATACGCGGACCAGAAAAATTACGATCATTACAGGACCTACCTGGAAGGCGGCGTCGAAGCAGTTAAAAAAGTATATACGCAGGGACCTGAAGGCTGGGGCCATTACTGGGCTGAACCATATTTCGGGTTTTATCTTACGAATGACAGATGGATTATCAGAAAACACGCCTCGATGCTCCAGGATCTGGGCATCGACTTCATCTTCCTCGACGTGACCAACGGCAACCCGCAGACCACCAGCTACAAAGCGATACTCAAAGAATATGAGATGATGCGGCAGGAAGGCCTCGATACTCCGGACGTCTGCTTCATGCTTTCGGATGACACCGCCGGAGTGGAAAACGTTTTCCTCGATCTGTGGGACAATATTTACTCCACGGGTCAGTACAGCGATCTTTACGTCATTTACGACGGCAAACCGCTCATACTGGGCAACTTTAGCAAATTATCGGCGGAGTACAAAGAACTGCTGGACAATTTCACTTACAGAAGATGCTGGGCGCTCCATGAGAACCTCAAGGGCGGCAAAGATTTCTGGTCCTGGATGTGCCAGACCCCGCAGGTTGCCTCATACAATACGCAGAAGGGCGACGCCGTGGAAGAGATATCCATATCCGCGGGAATACTTGCCAACACCAGTACCGGCAGAAGCTTTTCCGGCGGCAAACAACCCAAGGTAGGAAAACTGGCCGACGGTTCAAAGGATTATTTCCAGTTCAATCTTGAGACCACAGGGCAGGGACTGCTTTTCGCGGAACAGATGCAGCGCGCGATCGAAGTCGATCCGTACGTCGTCCTGATAACCGAGTGGAACGAATGGGCCGCGGGAAGGTGGGAAGGTGTCGGAAACCCGACGATCGCGAACACGTTCATTTCCTGGTCGAAAAGCTTTTATGTAGACTGCTTCAATCCCGAGTTCAGCCGCGATATAGAGCCTATGAAGGGCGGCTTCGGCGACAACTACTATTACCAGCTGGCCGCGTTCATGCGTAATTTTAGCGGCTCACGCCCGGCGCCCGCCGCTGCCGGACAGCATCAGATCACGCTTTCCGGAGGGCTTGACCAGTGGGCGGACGTGTGGCCGGAATACCGCGATACGACGGGCGATACGCTGCACCGCGATTCGCTCGGCAACGGCGGCCTGGTGACGTACAAAAACAGCACCGGCAGAAACGATATCGTCAGCGCTAAAGTGTCCCGCGCTGAGGGCAAAACGTACTTCCTCGCGTTGTGCGCCGATAAACTGACCGCGCCCGAAGGCAGCAACTGGATGAATCTGTTTATTGACACCGATTGCAACGCTTCGAACGGCTGGCACGGCTACGACATCGTCATTAACCGCGATAACGGTTCTGTTGAACGCTTTACCAGCGGCTGGAATCTGGAGATCATCGGTCAGGCCGAACTGTTTACGGGCGACAACTATATCGTGATCTGCGTGGATGACAACGCCTGCGGGCTGGGCGCCGATTTCAATTTCAAATGGACGGACAACTCCGCCGCGGATGGCGAGATAATGCAGTTCCTGGATCTGGGCGATGCCGCTCCGAACGCGAGATTCAACTACGCGTACAGGGTCAACAAAAAGGATACGCTGCTGACCGCCGGTACAAAATCGGTCATCGGCAGCGGCGCGTCCTACACCGCCGGAAGAAGCTACGCGTTGTCCGACGGCAATGTATTCTCCGTGTATCCCGAGGATACTGCAGTTGCCCCCGTCGTGTATAGGAACAGAGTGTTTGTTCCGGCCGCGTCGCTGGAAAGCGTTAAAGATTTTGCCGCGAAGCTCAACGGAAACACGGCGGAGATAACTTATAAAGGCAAAGTGATGACGTTCGAAGAGGGCAATACGGACGTAAAATACGGTAAAGATACGTATCATATCCCTGTCGCTCCGATCGTGGAGAACGGCGTGCTTTATGTGCCGCTGAACGCCGTGGCGTATATTGCCGGGCTCAACTACGTGCAGAACGAGCTGGGCGTCGCGATCATGACCTCCGCGGAGCTGAAGAATGTTGACGACGCGCTCGAGGAGCTTTACTGCGCGTATTGAGATTGTTAACAATAAAGCGTATAATTTAAAAAAACAGACCGGAGGCACCATGAAACGATTTGCTGTTATATTGTCCGCGCTGCTGATTTTGTTATGCGCTGCATCGTGCAAAAAGAGGGGTAACACCGAACCGGACGAGAAAGTGAAAGAAGCAGAGATCGCAGTCACATCCCTGACTGTCGCGGATAAGATAAGTATCGGTATCGAAATATCGACCGTGCGGGAAAAACTTGACGGTACGATCAAAGTCAGCGCCAAAGCGGACAGCGGTGAGACCGTAAATGCGGAGTTTGCGCAGAATGATGATATCGTATTTGACAGTCCGGCGGATTCCGGCACAATACTGATCAGACTTGCCCTTTTGGATGAGCAGGGAGAGGAACTTGACGATGCCGAACTGAAGATCCGGAACGGTCTGGTACAGCTCACCGAGGACTCACCGGCGCTCGTGGTCGCGAAAATGTCCGATAAGGAAAAAGCCCATCTGGTGGCCGGAACGGGCTACCCGCCCAAACCCGGCGCTTCCGGCGGCACGTACGAGCTCTGGCGTTTCGGAGTGCCCTCGATCACCGTAAACGACGGCCCCGCGGGCGTGAGATACAACACCTCCGTGTGGTATCCGTCAGTAATGAATATGACGTCTTCATGGGACGGTTCGCTCATCCGGAAGGTCGGCAGCGCCATGGGCGGCGACTCGCTGGCGCTCGGTATAGACATCGTGCTTGCCCCGGGTATGAATATTCAGAAAAACGTGCTGGGCGGGCGGAATTTCGAATATTGTTCGGAGGACCCGCTGCTTACAGCGTATTCGGCTTCCGCGTATGTAAAGGGCATGCAGTCCGCGGGCGCGGGCGCCTGCCTGAAGCATTTTGCCGGCAATGAACAGGAGACGAACCGCGGATCCGTCAGTTCCGCGGTAACGGAACGCGCGCTCCGGGAGATCTATTTGAAACCGTTCCAGCTGGCCGTTAAAGACTCGTCACCGGTCTCGATAATGTCTTCGTACAACCAGGTGAACGGCGTATATTCTTCCATCAACAAAGATCTTTTGACCGGTATCCTGCGGGACGAGTGGCATTATAAAGGGATGGTCATGTGCGACTGGGGCTCCGCCGGCGCGATCGAGGACAAGGTCAACGCGCTGAACGATATCAAAATGCCCGGTGAAAAAGGCGACGCCGATGTGATCCTGGCCGGTATCGAAAGCGGCAAAGTTGATATGGCGGCGCTGGACAAATGCTGCGAACATATCCTGTATACGATTTCACAGTCTCCGACTTTCAAAGAACTGAAGATGAACACTGAAGTTGATTTCGACGGCCACGAAAAGATCGCCCGGAATGCCGCGGCAGATACTCTGGTGCTGCTGAAGAACGACAACGGCGCACTGCCGCTTTCTTCCGGTACGTCCGTGGCGCTGTTCGGCAACGGCGCATATAAGACTGTATTCGGAGGTGAAGGTTCCGGCGGTGTAAACGCCAAAAAGACCGTTTCCATCGCCAAGGGGATCGCAAACAATAAGAAGCTTTCTGTTTATGACGAGGAGAACAATTTGTTCCGGTACGCGGAAAACCATTCCAAGACCGACGCCTCAAAGGATATCGCCGTTTCGGAAGATTGGGCGAAGCAGTACGCGGAAGGTGCCGGCGCCGCGGTGATCGTCATCTCGCGCAGCTCAATGGAGGGCGCGGACAACAGCAATTTAAGAGGCGATTTCCTGCTGAACACGCGTGAGGAGGAGATGATCCGGCGCGTTGCCGACGCGTTCCACGCCAAAGGCAAAAAAGTCACGGTGCTGATCAATACCGGTTCGCCAATCGAGGTCGCTTCCTGGCGCGACCTTGTTGACGCAATCTTATTCATCGGTTATCCCGGTCAGAACGCCGGCGACGCGGTGGCTTCGGTGCTCTGCGGCGAAGTGGCGCCGTCCGCCAAAACGACCATGACCTGGCCGATGGAATACCCGGACACCCCGGCGTTCAACAGTTTCCCCGGCAACCCCGGCAAAGTAGTTTATTACGAGGATATCTATGTGGGGTACAGATACTACAGCACGTTCGACGTTAAGACCGCGTACCCCTTCGGATTCGGCCTTTCATACACGAATTTTGATTATTCCGACTTCGCGGTGACGGAAAATGCGGACGGTACGTTTACCGCCTCGGTCAAGATCACTAACAAGGGAAAAACAGCCGGCCGGGAAGTCGTCCAGATATACGTATCCAAACCTGAGACAACGCTGGAACAGCCCGAAATCGAGCTTTGCGGCTTTGCCAAGACCGCGCTCCTTAAACCGGGCAAGTCGGAAAAGGTCTCGATATTGATCACTGACGACGCGCTGTTCAGCTACGATACGCAGGAGAGCCGGTATTTCGTTGACGCCGGACAGTATAAATTCTATGCAGCTTCGTCCGCGGAAACAATCCGCGCAGAGGCAACGGCGGAGATCAAGGAAATGCGCATCGTAAGCGACGTCGAAAACCGCTGCGTGCCGCATCCGGAGCCCAGACATATAATCAAGAGCGAGTACAGGGTGCCTGTCACGCGCCCGGCGGAAGATGCTTTTGAGGCAGAGATCTCTTCGAAAACGAGAAGGTGCACGATCGATCTGAAAGAACTCAAAGAGATAGGTACAGTCAGCCTGCACTGGGACAAACTTGATTCGCCTTTTATCGTGAGTACGGCGGGCGAGGACAAAAAATATACGCGCTTTGATATTTATGCATCGGAAGGCCTCAACGTATCCGAGATCGATCTGTGCGGTATAAAAGCGCGGTATATCAAGATCGAATCCGTTTCAAGCGCTAAAGTCACCGATGCGAAGGTATTTCCCGCGACAGAGGAAGACAAGCAGAACATGCCGATCGTTTATGAAAATATAGCCCTAAAGAAAACTGTCAGGGCTGCGTCGGTGGAGGGCAATCTCGTTGCCGCCAACGCTGTCGACGGCAGTCTGACCACGCGCTGGGGCTCCCAGCCGACCGGCGAATCCTGGCTCCGGATCGATCTGGGTGAGGTAAAGCAGGTAAAGGGAATGCTGCTTTATCTGGAAGCAGCCTGGGTGCCGTATCATATAGAGTATTCCGTCGACGGCGATAACTATACCACGCTTGAATCATACGGCACCGGTGAATTGTTCGTCAAATTAAAGGATCTCGATTTTGAAGCCCGGTATATCCGTATCTCGCGGGAAGGCGAGAGCTGGTTCAGTATCTACGAGGTCGAGATCTACGGCTGAGCCGCTTTAATTTGTGCGGTGTGAGTTCTTTCATACATGTGTGTGTTGCTATCCTCTGGTCACGCTGAGGCTCGTCGTGCCCTGAATGTGCTGAAGCGCGACGTTGATCCCGCTTTTATTTGACGCGCCGAAAGAGTATATCGTGTATCCGGCGACGGTCTGCTCGCTCTCATTGACGTCTTCCGTGAAGCCGGCGGCCTTAAGTTTTGAAACGTACGCTTTGACCGCGGCGGCGTCTGTTTCAGAGGAAACCGCGTAAATAGCGTCTTCAGTCACGGTCACCGTCATGCCCGGAAACGCGGGAACCGGGACTGCTTTGGCAAGAGCATTGTCCGGCCATTTATCCGAGATCTCAGGCATATCCGGATCGTCCGGAATGTCCGCGCCGATATCGATATCCTCAAATCCCTCGATACCGTGAAGGATATCCTCATACTGTATTTTCATACTGTTGAAATCGGCACTGTTCAGTTCGTCGAGCATCGACTCGAACTCTGCTTTTTCTTCCGGGGTCATGCCGGCGGTAACGTCGAGCGCCTCGAAATCTTTGTCAGTTTTCCAGGGGTCTTCGGTGTACTCAGCGGTCTGAGCGTTTTCCGGATATGTAAAGTCGAGTTCCGCGGCAAGGTCATCTTGCTGCACAGTTTCATTCTTATAAAGAAGGTCGTACAGCAGTCCGTCGCTGAGAACATCATTTTCTCCGGCGAGGAATTTGTCGTAATAGGTAAGCAGTTCTTCGAGTGACAATTCGTCAAGCTCCATGCTTCCGTTCATGACGGCAATGATTTCTTCTTTGGCCGGATCGATAGCGAGATCGTCCGCTTCCTCTTTTTTGTTTTGCTTTTTCAGTGCGGAGCAGCCGCACAGCAGCGCGAGGGCCAGGATGCCGGAAAGCAGGGAAGTGATAAGTTTTTTCATTTCACCGTCACCACCTTGTCAATGTTTTTGATCCAGAGCGTGAGCATATTGTCCCTGAGATCGTCGAATATTCGGTAATCGGCAAGCGCCGGTCTTCCGATAGATTTAGTATCGCCGTTGCCGGCCAGGTCGCGCTTCGCCCAGCCCACGCCTTTCGGAGCGGACAACGAATCGAAAGCGATATTTTCGTGGCTGTCCCAAACGATGGCCGGGTATCTGTTGCCCTCGAGCAGCGTGCCGGAGCAGCGTTCTTCCATCGATACCTCGGAGCGGTATTGTGCGCCGCCCGAACTGACCTCGAATACGCCGTCGTTCCACGGTCCCATATCGAGAGCGTAAGATACGGCGTGCGCCAGATTAAACGCGGATACGTCTTCCGCGCCTTTGAGCGGAACGGTTTTGGTGAGCGTCGTACCCACGGCGTTGCGTTTGTCGATATGGATCTGCGCGTCACTGAGCGTGATGACTTTCGTCAGCGTAGATCTTTCTTTGGCAGACTCGGGACGAACTTTGTAGATGTGCTGGATCCGTCTGAAAATATTGCTGTTTTCGGTAAAGATAGTGGGGAAGTTGGCGTCAAAATTAGCCAGGTCGTGCCAGATCTCGATGACGATCGAGCCCTCATAAATACCGCTCCAGTTTGTGGTCGACTTTTCTCCGAAGGTGTCAACGCGCTCCATATCGACTTTGAGCCACTTGATCTGTTCGACGTCAATGCCGAAGAACTTTTTTGTACCGTATCTGATATCGCTGACCTTGAGTTTCCAGTTGCTGGTCCCGCGCTCTTCTTCAGCCTTTTTCAGTCTCTCGTTGCACTCTTTATAGAAAAGATCCAAAAGCAGCTGACGCTGAAGCGCTTTTTCGGCGATCTCCTTTTCGTTTTCCATCCGGGTCCATTCGGCCGCAATGTCTTTAGTGGAAAGGAATGCGCTGAGCGCCATATCCGCCCATTTCGTACCGGTTATCAGTTTGACGGCCTCGCCGCTCAGTGTGCCGATGACAAAATCCGATGCCGCCTGGCTGATCTCCTTTTTGCCCGTGTACATATCGTAAATATCGTTGAACGTTCCGAAACCGGCAATGTTCAGTCCGATACGCAGCGCGGCTGCCGGGTCAAAGCCTTTCAGATGCTTTGCCTGCTCGATCACCATAGTAGAGTATTCAAGAACGCCGCACGTTATGTTCATCTGGTTCATAACGCTGTTTATGATCTTGTCGATCTCTTCCTGCGACAATACGTTGCCGTTGACCAGTTCGCCGACGAACGTCGACGTGCCGAGCGTAAACCTTACTTCGACCTGAAGGTCCTTGTTCTCCCGTATCCTGGTATAGTCGACGCCGTCGATTCTCCCCGGCTTTTTCATGGCGTTCGAGGTCCCGGACAGCAGCAACAGCGGAAGGGCCAATAGCACTGCCAGGGCAAGTGAAATGATTTTGGGGATTGATCTCATTTAGCAGTTCCTCCGATCATATCATGTGTAGAAGGTCACAGGCCGAATATGTCTCTAAGTTCCGCGGCACGCTGTTCGGCGATCAGCCTGTACTCGCCGTAAACGCCGCATATATGTTCGGCCATATCGCAAAACTCGCTTAGCCTGTCGGGAGCGAGCCATTTGCCGTGTTCG
>CACZOW010000268.1 GCA_902782885.1 uncultured Ruminococcus sp.
CGCGCGCAGCGCCGCGACCTGTTCGTCGATGAACGCTTTGGCCAGTTTTTTGTTAGTGATACGCTCCATTGTTTCGGGTCTTACATCGTTCATAATAATCGCTCCGTTCCCTGAACTCCGTCAGATGATTGATTTAAGCTGAAATGTGCCGCTGAAAATATGCGCAGTACTCAGTTAGTGTAGTTGTCGAAATAGCCCTGTACCAGAACTACCGGCGTGCCTTTGTCGCCGGAACCGCTGGTGAGGTCGCACAGCGAGCCGATCAGGTCGGTCAGGCGGCGGGGCGTGGTGCCCTGGGAAGCCATGTTGCCCACCAGGCTGCCGTGCTTGGCGCGGATACTGTCGGAGATCGCCACCTTGAGCGCGTCGCCGGAAAGGTCTTTGAAGTCGTTGTCCGCGAGGTATTTGAGCTTGAGCTCGTTGGGCGTACCTTCCAGCCCGGCGGTGTAGAACGGCGAAACGACCGGATCGGCGAGCTCCCAGATCTTGCCCTTGGGATCCTTGAAGGCGCCGTCGCCGTATACCATGACTTCCACGTGTTTGCCGGTGGCGTTTTCAACACGCTTCTGGATGTCTTCCACCAGCCACTGGGAAGCTCTCGGGAAGAGTTTTACCTTGTCTTCCGTGGATTTGTTGGAGCCCAGCAGGCCGTAATTCTCGTTGTAGCCGCTGCCGTTCACGGGCGCGGTCAATATATCGTCCAGGCCCAGCACGATCCGGCCGCCCGCCGCTTTCAGTATGCGCTTGGTGCGCGCTCTGGTGTGGATATCGCAGGCCAGCACGCAGTCGGTGTATTTCAGGATGGTGCGGGGATTGTTGGCAAAAATGATCTCCACTTCCGCGCCGGATTCCCGGATCAGGTTTCCGTAGTATTCCACGTAGTCAACGCCTGTAAACTCGTGGCGGTTGACGCCGAACAGCTCGCGGTAGCGCTCCAGCGTAAGCACGTCGGAGTACGGATTGACGCCCGCCTCGTCGATCTTGTCGAGGCTCACGAGTTCGTTGCCCACTTCGTCGGAAGGGTAGTTCAGCATCAGCACGATCTTCGACGCGCCCATGGCGATGCCGCGCAGGCAGATGGCGAACCGGTTGCGGGACAATATGGGGTTGATCACGCCCACCGTGCCCCCGCCGAATTTGGCGCGCACGTCGGCGGCAATATCTTTCACCGACGCGTAGTTGCCCTGGCTCCGTGCCACGATCGATTCGGTAATGGCAATAACGTCGCGGTCCCGCATCTCAAAGCCTTCGCTCTCCGCGGCCGCCAGCACGCTGTCTGCCACTATCTCCGCAAGGTTATCGCCCTGACGGATTATAGGCAGTCTGATGCCTCTCGATACTGTTCCTACTCTTCTTTCCTTATCCATTGAAGTCATCTCCCTTTTATTCTCTCTACAGCCTTGATCGTATTTTCCCTGCTGCCGAAGCCCGTCAGCCGGAAATATCCCGCGCCCGCCGGACCGAAGCCGCTGCCGGGCGTGCCTACTATGTTCAGTTCATTGAGCAGGTAATCGAAAAACTCCCACGAGGACATATTGCCCGGAGTCTTAAGCCAGACGTACGGCGAATTGACGCCGCCCCATACCTTGTAGCCCGCCTCGGCGAGGCCGCTTCTGATGATGCCCGCGTTGACCAGATAATGATCCACCAGCGCCTGCGTCTGCGCGCGGCCTTCGGGCGTGTACACGCTGGCGGCGGCCAGCTGCACGATGTACGGCGTGCCGTTGAATTTGGTGGAGTGGCGGCGGTTCCAGAGCGCGTTCAGCGAGACTCCGCCGACTTTCAGTTTCTTCGGGATCACCGTGAAACTGCAGCGCAGACCGGTAAAGCCCGCGTTCTTGGAGAAGCTGCGGAACTCGATCGCGCATTCATCCGCGCCGGGTATCTCATAAATGCTGTGCGGGATCTCCGGATCGGTGATGTATGCTTCGTACGCGCCGTCGAACAGGATCACCGCGTCGTTTTCCAGCGCGTAATCTACCCAGGCTTTCAGCTGCGCTTTGGTGGCAACGGTGCCGGTAGGATTGTTCGGGAAGCACAGGTAGATCAGGTCGGGCGCGTTCTTGCCGCGAAGGTCGGGGACGCCGGGGACAAAGTCGTTGTCCGCGGTGCCGGGCACGTAGATAAGATTGTCCCATTTTCCGGTGGCGGGATCGTAGCTGCCCGCGCGGCCCGCCATGGCGTTGGTGTCAACGTACACCGGATACACCGGGTCGCACACCGCCACTTTGTTTTCGGCGGCAAAAATATCGCCGATGTTGCCCGTGTCGCTCTTGGAACCGTCGCTGATGAATATCTCGTCGGGGTCAATACTTATCCCGCGCTCCGCGTAGTCAACGGCGGCGATCGCCTCCCGCAGAAACGCGTAGCCCTGCTCCGGTCCGTAGCCTCTGAACGTTTCGGCGCGGCTCATCTCGTCGGCGCCGCGCTTCAGCGCTTCCACCGCCGTGGGCGTAAGCGGCAATGTAACGTCGCCGATGCCCAGCGAGATCACTTCCGCTTCGGGATGCGCCTCGATGTACGCTCTGCGGCGTTTGCCCACCTCGCTGAAGAGGTAGCTGCCGGGGAGTTTCAGAAAATTGTCGTTGATCCTTGCCATGCTGCCATCCTGCCTTTCGATTATTGCCTGCTGTCCGCGGCCGCGGAGACCGGGACCGCCGTCAATGCCGCCGCGCTGTTCGCGGCTCCGCTGCCGCTCACGTCGTAGCCTTTTATGTCAAAAACGTAAGTCGCGGCGCCGGTCATGAAGGCGTGCTTTCCTTCGCCTTCCCAGTCTATGACCAGTTCGCCTCCGTCCAGCTTCACTGTAACGCGTTTGCCGCACAGGCCGCGGCGTATGGCGGCCGCGGCGGATGCCGTTGCTCCCGTGCCGCACGCCATGGTGATGCCGGTGCCGCGCTCCCACACGCGCATGCGCATGGAGCCGAGGTCGTTGACCGTCACGAATTCAACGTTGATGCGTTCCGGGAAGATCGGCAGCCGTTCGATCTCCGGTCCAAGTAGCGCGGGATCGGTGTTGTCCGCGTCGTCGACGAACAGCACGCAGTGGGGATTGCCGATATTCACCAGCACCGCGTCGAATTCTCTGCCGCCCGCGGTTATCCGGACCGAACCGGTGTCGGCGTCCGGCGCGGCAAGCAGCGCGGGGATCTCCCGGGCGGTAAATAACGGCACGCCCATGTCAACGCGGGCGCCGGTGCAGATGCCGTTTTCGATCGTCAGGTCAAGATGTTTGATGCCGCTTTTGGTCTCGATGCTGACACGCGGGCGGACAACGTAGCCGTTGTCGTAAATATATTTTCCGACGCAGCGGATGCCGTTGCCGCACATGCGGCCTTCGGAACCGTCGTTGTTGTACATTATCATCGCGCAGTCCGCGTTGTCCGAGGGGCAGATCATGATAAGGCCGTCGGCGCCAACGCCGAAGTGACGGTCGGATACGCGCACCGCCAGCGCCGCGGGGTCGTCAATGCGCTCGCGCATGCAGTCGGCGTAAACGTAGTCGTTGCCAATGCCGGTCATTTTAAGAAGTCTCATGTGTGCGGGCCTCCTTGCCTACCCGGGGTACGGGCGGGTCGCCGAGCGCGGCCAGATGCCGGCCTGCCAGGTGAGGCCGTTGCCGTCGGTGAAAAAGTCGCTGGATTTTTGTGCGTCGGTGAGCAGCATCTGCCGGTGCAGCGGATCGAAATGGTACCAGCCGTATTCCGTCTCCACCATCGTCCAGTAGTGCAGCGCCGTGTCGACCTCGCGGTAGCCGTGGATGATGCACGCGTTGTAGCCTGCCTCCCGGAGCAGATAGTACGTGAGCGCCGCGTAATGGTAGCAGACGCCGTGTCCTTTTTCGAGAATGTACCGGGCCAGCACGTCATACCCCGGCAGCGTGTCCAGGGCGTCGTCGTAATCGTAGTAGAAATACGGCCTGCGCGGATTCCGGTTGTTGATGGCGTTGTAAACGGACTCGAAAGACGTGCCGTAATAGTTCAGCAGTTTTTTGAGTTTCGCCTGCGTGTCGGCGTCGAGCACGGGGTAGCTCGCCGGTTCGAACGGGTCCTCGGGGGTCTGCGGCAGCGGCGATACCGGGAGTTCCGGGCCGCGGGTCGCGCTTTGCGTCGCGGTGGGCTGCGGCGCGCCGGTTTGGGCTCCGGAAGGTGCCGCGGTGACAACAGCTTTCGTCGGTTCAGGCACTTCCGTTCCGCGTCCGTCCGGGCGGCCGCTGTATTCCGTGCCGCACGCGGTCAACACCGCACACAGCGCCGCGCACGCCGCCGTTTTCGCCGCCGTTTTCGCCTCGGTCAACACTGAGGTCAACACCGAGGGCAACATCGCGCTTTTCTTCCCTGCTTTTTCGCTGCTTTCGCACCGGGTCTTTCCCATTTTTTATAAACGCCTCCGGACCTTCAGCGCCGCATCCGCGGTACCTCCGGTCCGGGTAATGATTTTATCACACTTCCGCCCGTTTTTCAACACGGGGACAGACCCCTTGTTCAATTATTCGACCGGACTTTCCTCCGCGTTCTCGCTCGTTTTAAAAAGGGGAAATCCCGAAAAGTGGGACAAAATCGCTCAAATAAGGTTTTTTGTCCCATTCAGGGCTGCATCGCTGCACTCATGGCTGCATCTACGGGAGCGAATCCGCCTTCCGGAGCGCGAAAATGGGACAAAAAAGCCGAAAAAAGCGCTTTTTGTCCCATTGCAGCCGGGTCAAAAACAGAATGAGGCCGGGTC
>CACZOW010000269.1 GCA_902782885.1 uncultured Ruminococcus sp.
AGAAAGGAAGCATCATATGGATATCAGAATTGCCCTCGCGGGCAACCCCAACAGCGGTAAGACGACGCTGTTCAACGCGTTGACCGGATCCAACCAGTTCGTCGGCAACTGGCCCGGAGTCACGGTCGAAAAAAAGGAAGGCAAGCTCAAGAAACGCGAAGGCGTTATCATAACGGACCTGCCCGGCATTTATTCACTCTCGCCGTACACGCTCGAAGAAGTCGTGGCGAGAAACTATCTGATCGGAGAACGCCCCGACGCGATCCTGAACATCGTTGACGGCACCAACCTCGAGAGAAACCTGTATTTGACCACGCAATTGACCGAACTGGGCATCCCGGTGGTCGTCGCGATCAACATGATCGACCTCGTCAAAAAAGAAGGCGACAAGATCAACATCCCGGAACTCTCCCGGCAGATCGGCTGCCCGGTGATCGAGGTGTCGGCGCTGAAAGGGACGGGCATCAATGAGGCGGCGGACGCGGCGATCAACGCGGCCAAAAACGGCAAAACGATCCCGCAGCACAGCTTCTCCGGGCCTGTGGAGCATGCGCTGGCACATATCGAGGAGGCTGTTGTCCACGACCTGCCTGAAGAGCAGCAGCGGTGGTACGCGGTCAAAATCTTCGAACGCGACGAAAAAGTGCTCGGACAGCTTGACCTCAAGGCGGACGTACTGGCTCACATCGAGGAAGACATCAAAGCGGCGGAAAAAGAACTGGATGATGACGCGGAAAGCATAATCACCAATGAAAGATATATCTACATCGCCGAAGTCATCAAAGCGTGCTACAAAAAGAAAAAAGAAGGGAAACTGACGAAGAGCGACAAGATCGACAAGATTGTGACGAACCGCTGGCTCGGACTTCCGATCTTTGCCGTCGTGATGTTCCTTGTGTACTTCCTGGCGATGGCTCCCGGGGCGCCCGGTACGATGGCCACCGACTGGGCCAACGACGGCCTGTTCGGCGACGGTTACCACCTGTTCGGCATCGGCAGTAAAACATATGAAGAAAAAGCCGGCGATTACGAGGCTGCGGTCAACGCGGCGGCCGCCTTCGGCTTTGAGTTCGATACGGGTGAGGACGGGTTCGATCCGGACGCGCTCCTGGCCGAGCTGAAAGGCTTCACCACCGCCGAAACGTCCGCCGAGACCGAAGTCACCGACGATGAAACGCTGGAAGTTTCAAAGATCACTGTTTACTATGATACGGTTCCGGCCGGCGCGGACGGGGACGCGACCAACCCCATGACTTTCAAGGAAGCGGTCGCATACTTTGAAGAAAAGGGATTTGACGAGCCCGATCCCGCCGCGGACGGCGTATGGGTCCCGGGCATACCGGCGCTGCTGGACAAAGCGCTGCTGGACAGCGACGACAACCCCAGAGTGCCCGACTGGCTGTACGGACTCATTATGGACGGTATCGTTGCCGGCGTCGGCGCGGTGCTCGGATTCGTACCGCAGATGCTCGTTCTGTTCCTGTTGCTCGCGATACTTGAAGGGTGCGGATATATGGCGCGTATTGCCTTCGTCCTCGACCGCATATTCAGAAGATTCGGCCTTTCCGGCAAATCGTTCATTCCCATGCTCGTCGGCACCGGTTGCGGAATCCCCGGCATCATGGCGTCCCGTACGATAGAGAACGAACGTGACCGCCGCATGACGATAATGACGACGACCTTCATACCCTGCGGAGCCAAACTGCCGTTTATCGCCATGGTCGCCGGCGCGCTGTTCGGCGGCTCGGCCTGGATATCTGTTTCGGCATATTTCATCGGCATGGCCGCAATCATCATCTCCGGCATAATGCTGAAGAAGACGAAGAGATTCGCGGGCGACCCTGCGCCGTTCGTAATGGAACTGCCCGCGTACCATCTGCCTACCGTCGGAAACGTATTGCGTTCCACCTGGGAGCGCGGCTGGTCGTTCATCAAGAAAGCCGGCACGATCATTCTGCTTTCAACTATTGTAGTATGGTTCACCTCGTATTTCGGCTGGGTAGGCGGTTCGTTCCGCATGCTGGCTGAGGAGGAGATGGGCAATTCGATCCTGGCTTACATCGGCAAGGGCATTGCCTGGATATTCGCGCCTCTCGGCTGGGGCAGCTGGAAAGCGGCGGTGGCTTCCGTCACCGGACTTGTCGCCAAGGAAAATATCGTCGGAACAATGGGTATCCTGTATGGCGACTGGATGGGGATCTCCGCGGCGTTCGCGACGAAGATCGCGGGCTTCTCGTTCCTGGTGTTCAACCTGCTCTGCGCTCCGTGCTTTGCCGCCATCGGCGCCATCAAGCGCGAGATGAACAACGCGAGATGGACCTGGTTCGCCATCGGTTACCAGTGCGGCTTCGCGTATGCGATCGCCCTGATGATCAACCAGTTCGGCAATCTCTTTGCCGGCAAGCTGGCAACGGGCGCGGGAACGGTCGTAAACGTGATCAGCCTTGTGGCCGCCTTCGCGGTGCTGGGACTCATGATCTACATGCTGTTCTTCAGGAAATATAAAGAAGCCAGCAAACTCACTCAGAAAGTCAAAGTCTGAGCGGGACCGAAGGGAGGCATGCGCTATGTTTGCATGGATCGCGGAAAATTCGGTTACACTCGCTGCGATCGCGGCGGTACTGGTACTGGCCGGCATAGCGGTGTTGTCACTCGTGAAGGATAAAAAGAACAAAAAGGGCGGCTGCACGGGAAACTGTGCGTCCTGCGGTGCGGGCTGCCCTTACAGTAAAAAACAATAACCTCCTGTATACTTATAAAACGGGGACAGGCGCCGGCCGACGGGTCGGACTGCCTGTCCCTTTTTTATCGTTCCTGCTTGTATGCGCCGGCCCGGTCAGGCGCGGTCAAAATCAAAAGAGAACACTCGGGTGGATCCGCTGCCGCCCCAGTTGGACAGGGGGATGAGCGCCAGCCGCTCAACCGTCCCGTCCACCCGGATATGGAACGAGCGCCTGCGGTTATTGTCAACATGCAGGATCTCCCGTGTGCTGCCGCCGGTCAGCGCGAGAAGTCTGAATTCTTTGCAGAGCGTTGTCGGCATATGCATCACGGGTGAGTCCAGGCGCGTGTTGGCCCGGGTGGCGTGAGTGCGCTCGCAGGCGTCGCCGGGCAGGGTGTCGCGGTTCAGATCGCTGTCGAAAACGATATGAACGGATATGTTTTC
>CACZOW010000270.1 GCA_902782885.1 uncultured Ruminococcus sp.
ATCCGACTTCACCGACGGCAAAGGCCACACACTCACAAAAGAAGTATGCTACGGCTGGTATTTCGACGGCGTGGACGGCAAGACCGTTGCCGACCCGATACCGGTGCTGGAACACGAATTCGAGCTCAAAGCCGGCAAGAGCCAGATGTTCATCATCAAGGTCAAATCACAGACCGACACGCCCGCGGGACAATACTCCGCCACGGTAACGTTGACGGACGCCTCCGGCAATGAACTGAAAAAGGCAAACGTGTACGCCTACGTGTGGAACTTCGCGCTGCCCGTGACCTCCAGCTGCAAGACGCTCAGCGACATGAACGAATGGGCCGTGATCGTCGGCGCCAATCGCGAAGGAACCACCGCTGACGGTCTGGAAGACGACCTGTACGCGCTCTATTATGAATATCTGCTCGAGAACAAAGTCAACTGCTACACCCTCCCTTACGCCAAACGCGGCCAGTTCTGGGATCAGCGCGTTAAGCAGTATCTCGACGACCCGCGCATGACCGCGTACACGCTGTGCTGGAAGATCCATCCGGAGGCTACCAAGAGCGACGCCAACCTGCGCGCCTACGTTCAGGCCGCGTACGACATGGTCTCCCAGAAGCCGGAATGGCTCGCCAAAGCGTACTTCTACCCCAACGAAGGCGACGAGCCCCTTTCCACCACCGCGCTCAACAAGATCAAACACTACAACTCGATCTACACCGAGATCTTCGGCGCCCACAAGCTGATCATCCCGATCCACTACAACACGATGATCAACTCCACCACCGACTTCTTCAAATATCTGGAGAACGACGTCAATGTCTGGTGCCCCAAGACCTACTTCTTCAACACCGCCGCGGACAAAAAGGCCAACAGCAAGCTGTACACCCAGTTCTACAATCAGACCATGGAAAGCAAATTCGGCGTGTTCAAGGACCGTATGGCGGCCGAGCAGGCCGGCGGCGACGAAGTGTGGTGGTACATCACACGCTTCCCGCACAATCCGGAGATCACGCTGTCCATTAACGACGAATCAGTCAAACACCGCCTGCTGTTCTGGCAGCAGAAAATGTACAATGTTGACGGCTTCCTGTACTACATGGTCAACGACTGGGAAAACGCCAAGACCTGGACCAAAAAATATGAGCACGCGGTGAGCGGGACCGTCGTTGACACCTACGGCAACGGCGTCCTCATCTACCCCGGCGGCGCGCTGCCCGAATACATCGAGAAGTACGGCAGCGACGGCTATCCGGGACCGATCGGTTCGCTCCGTCTGGAATCCGTGCGCGACGGCGTGGAAGACTATGACTACTTCACGCTGCTGGACGCGAATTACGGCGAAGGCACGTCCGATCTGGTCATAAAACAGATCACCACGTCACTGGGCAACTATAAAACCGACGCCGAACTTTTTGAGCGCCTGCGCACTGCCGCCGGCGATCTGATCGCGGCAGGAAATTGACAATGCCAAACACGCCGGAACTGAGATCATTGACAACGTATACACCAACACCATAAAGGAGGAAAAATCATTATGACTTACAAAATCATCGGAGAACCCCTGCCTGTTGTTATCTGCGACGTTGCAGCAGGCGAATCGCTCATCACCGAGCGCGGCAGCATGAGCTGGATGAGCCCCAACATGAAAATGGAAACCACGTCAAACGGCGGTATCGGCAAAGCTTTCGGGCGCATGTTTGCCGGCGAAGCAATTTTCCAGAACCGGTATACCGCGGTCGGAAAGCCCGGACAAATTGCGTTTGCTTCCAGTTTTCCCGGTTCGATCCGCGCGTTCGAGATCAGACCCGGAAAAGAACTGATCGTGCAGAAGCGCGGCTTCCTGGCTTCGGAGGAGAGCGTAGAATTGTCCGTGCACTTCCAGCGTAAAATTGCCAGCGGCCTGTTTGGCGGCGAAGGCTTCATTATGCAGCGCCTTTCCGGAAACGGCATCGCGTTTGTGGAGATCGACGGCTATGCGCACGAGCAGGAACTGGCAGAGGGCGAGAGCCTGATCGTTGACACCGGTTATCTGGCGGCAATGGACGCGACCTGCCGCATGGAAGTCGTCACCGTTCCCGGCGTCAAAAATGTGCTGTTCGGCGGCGAAGGCCTGTTCAACACGGTCATCCACGGCCCGGGCAAGATCATTCTGCAGACAATGCCGGTCTCGCGGCTGATGCCTGGACCCCGCCGCTGACGATCATTTGTCTTATCTGTCAAATTTACCGGCGCGTTCATTCCGTACGCGCCGGCCTTTTTTGACTGTCAGGTTTTCCGGAAGATGTACATAACCCAATCGTTTTTCATTATCATTTCAAACAAAGTATCTGC
>CACZOW010000271.1 GCA_902782885.1 uncultured Ruminococcus sp.
CTTGAACACCACGCCTTCTTCTTCGGCTTCGGTGATCTCGATCTGCTCCGCGGGCATCTCCGCACGGGTGCGGCGGTACAGCGTATAAACTTCTTTCGCACCCAGGCGCACGGCGGTGCGGCAGGCGTCCATGGCGGTGTTGCCGCCGCCGCAGATCGCGACCTTTTCGCCGACGTCGGGGCGTCCGCCGGTGGCCACTTCCCGCAGGAAATCGATGCCGCCCAGCACGCCTTTCAGGTCTTCGCCGGGCACGCGCATCTTGCTGCTGACCCAGGCGCCGATGGCAACGATCACCGCGTCGTTGTCCGCCCGCAACTGCGCGAAGCTCACGTCGCGGCCGATGCGCACGCCGGTCTTTATTTTGATGCCGAGGCTCTCGAGAATGGCAATTTCTTTGCGCAGCACGTCTTTGGGCAGCCGGTATTCGGGGATGCCGTAGCGCAGCATACCGCCGGCTTCGGGCATGGCTTCGTATACCGTGACGCTGTGGCCCTTGCGCGCCAGTGCGGAGGCCGCGGTCAGTCCCGCAGGGCCGCCGCCGATGACCGCCACGTTTTTACCGGTGCGGGACGCGGCAGGTTTGAGCGTGCCGTGCACGCTGTCCGGGCGCGCCAGATTGACGTCCGCCGCGAAACGCTTGAGGGACGCGATGGAGATGGGTTCATCTAATTGCCCCCGGCGGCACTTCTTCTCGCAGGGATGCGGGCAGACGCGGCCGATGGACGCGGGCAGCGGGATCTTGTCCATGATCACGTCCAGCGCCTGGTCGTTGAGGCCGTTCGCGATGAGCCCCACGTACCCCTGGCAGTCGGTCTCGGCGGGGCACGCTTCCATGCAGGGCGGGCGGCAATCGCCGGTGTGGTCCGACATCAGCAGTTCCAGCGCCAGTTTGCGCGCCTGGACCGTGCGGGGCGTGTCGGTGTAGTATTCCATGCCCGCGGTGCGTTCATTGACCTCGGTGGAGCAGGAGCGCAGCAGTTTGCCGCCGCCCTTCGCCTCGATCACGCACATGCCGCACGCGCCGTACGATTTGATCCGGGGATCGTGGCACAGCGTGGGGATCTCGATGCCGTACCGGGCGGCAACTTCGACTATCATCTCGCCGGCTTCGGCGCTGACGGGAATATCGTTGATCTTGAATTCTATACTCATGTTGTCCGCCTCCTCTCTCAGCGGCGCACGATGGCGTCGAAACGGCAGGTCTCGTAGCATTGACCGCAGCGTATGCACTTTTCGGCGTCAATGCTGTGCGCTTCCCTGACTTTGCCGCTGATGGCGCCCACGGGGCATTTGCGGGCACAGGAAGTGCAGCCGCGGCATTTCGCGGGGTCAACGGCGTAGCTCACCAGCGCCTTGCACGCGCCGGCGGGACAGCGTTTTTCCCGGATATGCGCGTCGTATTCGTCGCGGAAGTACCGGATCGTGGTCAACACCGGGTTGGGCGCCGTCTGGCCCAGACCGCACAGCGCGCCGTCTTTGATGGTCCGGCACAGCTCTTCCAGCAGCTCCACGTCGCCTTCGCGGCCTTCGCCGTTCACGATGCGGGTCAATATCTCCAGCATCCGCTTGGTGCCCAGCCGGCAATGTATGCATTTTCCGCACGATTCCTTCGTGGTGAAGTCCAGGAAGAAGCGCGCCATTTCCACCATGCAGGTGGTCTCGTCCATTACCACCATGCCGCCGGAGCCCATGATGGCGCCGGTCGCGGACAGTTTCTTATAATCTATTACGGTGTCCAGCAGTTCCGCCGGGATGCAGCCGCCGGAGGGGCCGCCCATCTGGACCGCCTTGAAGGCTTTGCCGCCGCGGATGCCGCCGCCGATGTCGAAAATGACGTCGCGCAGCGTTTTGCCCATGGGGATCTCCACGAGGCCGCCGCGCCGGATCTTACCGGTGAGCGCAAACACTTTCGTGCCTTTGCTGTCCTCGGTGCCCAGCGCCGCGAATTTCTCGCCGCCTTCCAGCAGGATCCAGGGGACGTTGGCGAAAGTCTCGACGTTGTTGATGTTGGAGGGCTGCTGCCAGTAGCCTTTCTGCGCCGGGAACGGGGGCTTCAGGCGGGGCATGCCGCGCTGACCTTCGAGGGATTCGATGAGCGCCGTTTCCTCGCCGCACACGAACGCGCCGGCGCCGGCTTTGATGCGTAAGGAGCAGGAGAAGCCGCTGCCGAGGATGTTGTCGCCTAAGAACCCGGCCTGTTCCGCCTGGGCAATGGCTTTTTTCAGCCGCACGATGGCGAGCGGATATTCCGCGCGCACGTATACCACTGCTTCGGAAGCGCCGATGGCGTACGCGCCGATCAGCATGCCTTCGATGAGGTTGTGGGGGTCGCTCTCGATGACCGCCCGGTCCATGAACGCGCCGGGGTCGCCTTCGTCCGCGTTGCAGATCAGGTATTTACGGCCGCTTTCGCTTTTTGCGCTGCGGGCGGCGTTCCACTTGAACCAGGTGGGGAAACCGGCGCCGCCGCGGCCCGCGAGCCCGGATACTTTGATCACGTCGATGACCTGTTCCGGCGTCATTTCGGACAATACTTTGCGAAGGGCTTTGTAGCCGTCCGCCTCAATGTACTCTTCGATGCTTTCGGGATCGATCCGGCCGCAATGCCTGAGCGCGATGCGCGTCTGCTTGGCCAGGAACTGTTTGTCCTCTTCCGCCAGCGCGTATTTTGCCAGCGCCGGATCGTCGAATTTGCCGCTTTCCAGCGCGGCCTTCAGCAGCGGCGCGAATTTTTCGTCGGTGCGGCAATACGTCCGGAGCAGCGTTTTGCCGTCCCCGCCGTACACGTCGACAATGGGCTCCAGATAGCACATGCCGATACAGCCTGTGACGGTCAATCCGGCAAGTTTCCCTGCTCCGGCAGGCGCCCCGGCTTCGCACAGCTCGCGCTCCAGCGCGGCGTACACTTTGGCGGCTCCGGCGGCAATACCGCAGCTGCCCTCGCCGACTTTTATGATGTATTTTACAGTATTTTTGTTGTCAGCCATTTGCGCCACCCCGCAGTTCTCTGAGAATTTTGACCGCTTTGTCCGGCGTCAGGGAGCCGTACGCTTCGCCGTTGATCATCATGACCGGGGAAAGGCTGCAGCAACCCAGACACGCTACGGTCTTAAGGGAAAACAGCCCGTCGTCCGTGGTGTCGCCGTCGTCGATGCCCAGCTCGTCCTTTACCGCGGCCAGCACCAGTTCGGAGCCGTTGACGTGGCATGCCGTGCCCTGGCAGAGCATTATCAGATATTTGCCCACGGGCTTGAAGCGGAACTGGGTGTAGAAGGTGGCAACTCCCAGTACTTTCGCGGGTTTGACCCCCGTGCGTTCGGCCACGTGCCGCATTACGTCTTCCGGCAGATAGCCGTAGATCTCCTGTGCGTGCTGCAGAATGGTGATCAGACTGCCCGGTACGCCGGCGTATTCGTCGAGCACCGGTTCCAGCAGGCTCAGGTCGCTGCCTCCCGTGCGGAGGCGTTCCGTTGTTTCCATAGTACATCCCTCACTTTTTGTGGAGCCGCGGCGTCGTCCCCCGCCGCTCCGGCCTGTCGGTATAAAATTATAAAACCGGTGAAACGGAGTCTGACCCCGTTTCACCGTGCTGCTCAGAATGTTGTCCGTTCCGGCCCGTCCGGGAGCGCTTTGTCAGGGCGCGTCGGGATCGTCGGGCTGTGCGCCGTTATCGGTAGTCGGCTCAGGCTCGCCGGTGGGTTCCGGCTGAGTCGTGGGCTCGGGCTCGGCGGTAGGCTCGGGCTGAGTCGTGGGCTCGGGTTCGGCCGTGGGCTCGGGCTGAGTCGTGGGCTCAGGCTCGGTCGTGGGTTCATCCGTGGGACCTTCGGTGGGCTCGTCGGTGGGTACTTCAGTGGGTACTTCTGTAGGCACTTCAGTGGGCTCCTCCGTAGGTACTTCCGTAGGCTCCTCGGTGGGTACTTCGGTGGGTACTTCAGTAGGCTCTTCGGTAGGTACTTCCGTCGGCTCTTCCGTAGGCTCTTCGGTAGGTACTTCCGTGGGCTTCTCAGTAGGAACTTCGGTTACCCGCTCGGTCGGCACCGGCGTCACCGGGTTCTTCGTGGGCTGCTGCGTCGCGGGTCTTTCGGTAGGCGTAGCGGGCTGGGCGGTGATCACCGGCGGCTCGGTACCGGGTTCCTGCGTTACCGGCGGCACGTCGGTCTCCTGCGAGATCGGCGTCACTACAGGCACGTCCGTGGGTTCCGCGGTCTCTCCGGCCTCTTCCGTGCTGGAGGGAGTGGAGATCGGCAACGCGGTGGGATTGGACTTGTTTTTGGAGTTCTTATAGAATTTTACACCCAGCACCACAAACAGGATTATGATCACCAGGCAGAGCAGGAATACAACTACCGCGGGCCAGATCTGACCGTCGCCGCCGTCGCTGCCGATGCCCAGGAAGTTTTTAACGCGGCCGACAAAGCCCTTGCCCGACTTATCTTTGATCTCGTCGTTGGGATCCATCGTCTCGCCTTCGCTGTTTTCGTCGTGGACGAACAGGCTGTTTTTATCCGAAGGTCTCGCCTGAGCGGAACGGGCGGCCGCATCGGTACGGGCCGCGGTGCGTCTCACGTTCTCGGCGCCGCGCTCGCGCACTGCTTCGCCTTCGGTGGCGAACATGCTGCCTAGTTCTTCTTCGCTGATGCGGTTGTGGCGCGCGCTGGGTCTGTCGGCAACTTTCACGTCCTCGTCGTTCACGTCGTCGCTGAAGGAGAAGTCGGGGACAATATTTGCGTTGTCGGCGGCGTCCTTTCCGGCGTCGTACGCAGCCGCGGCGGCTCCGGCGGCAGCAGCACCCGCGGCAGCGGCACCGGCAGCGGCTGCAGCCGCGCTGTTCGCGGTCTTGTCCGCCTCCGCCTCGAGGGCGTCAATATCTTTATTCACGGTGTCCGCCGCGTCTTTAACGGTTTCTCCGGTATCGTCCAGAATGTTGCCCGCGGCGTCAAAAATGTCGCCCGTGGGCAGTCCGGCCGCCGCGTTCTCCGCTTCGGCTCTGGCAGAGGCAGCCGCGTTGTCGACCGCTTTTTCCGCTGCCGAAGCGCCGGCTTCGAGTGCGTCGCCGGCCTCTTTGACCGCGTTGTCCGCGGCGCCGGCCGCAGCCGCGCCCGCGATTGCCGCCGCACCTGCCGCACCTGCCGCAGCACCCGCTATAGCGCCGGCAGTGCCCGGGACCGCCGCCTCGGGTTCGTTGTTGATCGCCTGGATCGCGATGAGCGTGGTGTCGTCGGCGAATCCGCTTTCCGCCACCGTGGACATGAGCCGGTCAACGATCTCCGCCGCCGTGTCGCAGTCTTTTATGGTGCTCTGCATCTCGTCGTGCGTGATGTTCTCGTAGAACGCGCGGCTGCAGATCAGGAACACGTCGCCGGGATCGGATTTCATTTCAAAAAGTGCGGGCGCGAGGGGGTTTTCCGCGTTGTGCACACCGAAGTACTGGGTCAGTTTATGACGCTTCGGATGCGCCGCCGCGCGCTCGGGGGTAAGCAGGTTCAGCTCCACCATCTTCTGCGCCTGGGTGTGATCCTCGGAGATCTGACGGAGCACGCCGCCGCGGAAGTGGTAGATGCGCGTGTCGCCCAGGTTGGCGGTCACGATCCGGCGGCCTTTGATGCAGATCAGCGCCAGCGTCGCCTGCAGGTTGCGGGCCTTCTCGCCGACGGCGTTGATCCGGGCCTTCACGGCGTTGTTGGTGGACTGGATGTACGCGCTCACGAACGCGGCGAGGTCAACGCCCGCCGTCGACTGCCCCGACTGCTTGAGCGAGGTCAATTCGTCAACTTTCTTGCTGTGATACTTGAACAGGTTCTTGACCGCGATCAGCGACGCCTCGTCCTGATACAGATCCGCGCCGTAACCTTCGCTCACCGCGTACAGCTGCAATCCCTTCTGCTCCCGTTTCTGCGTGAGCAATACCTGTGAGGAGCAGTACTCCTCGGTTATGTATTTGGAGTTCAGATAAAAGTTGTTGCTGTTATAGCTTTTTTTCTTACCGGGGCATGTCGCCGCCGCCGCTTTGTATACCATGTTTCAGCGCTCCTTTGTCGTGCGTGGCAGCCTGCACCCGCGCGCGGGTACAATACTACCATTGAATATTGTACCACAAGTCCCCTCCCGGTGGCAAGAGGAAATGACGCTCCGGTTTACATTGACCGCGCGGTTTGGTATAATCCCGATAGTATATTATATGCTGTCTTTACGGAGGGGCGGATATGAAACGGAAGAATGCGAAGGGGCCGGCGGCAATATTGACCGCGCTGACGTTGCTTGCTTTAATGCTGGCAGGCTGCGGCGGAAAGGGCGCGGACGGAAACAAGCCCGGCCGCGCTGCCGACAGATACTATACGCTGGAAAGCGTCACCGAAGGCGGCATGACTTACGACAAAGACGCGCTGGCGGAAATGGGCGCGGAAGGGTTCATCGTGCTGGAGGACGGCGGGACGGGCTTTTTGAGCATGTTTTCCGATGAGTCCGAGATCACGTGGGACGACAACAGGATCTACGACAAAAAGACCGGCGAGACCGTGGAATACACGGTCAGCGGAGATACGCTCACGGTCCTGCTGGAGCGCGGCGGATCTTATATGTTTAAAAAGAGCAGCGGGCCCGTGCCTAAGCGGAGCGAACACGGGGACAGACCCGACGACAGACCCGATGACGGGCCGGAGGAGAGCGTGAAGCTGAGCCGGGCCGGGGAGATCACCTACGCCGGTGAGACGGTCGTTGACAACGGGCAGTTCATGCTGCGTATTGACCGCATCGATACGAGCGGCAAAAACTATTACCTGTACGGAATTGACGTCACCCTCGAGAACCGCACCGCCGATACTACGCTGATCTTCAACGCGGAGCACGCGATCGTTGACGGCGTGGAAGTTCCCGCCATGTTCTACGTCGAGCTGGAGCCCGGAAAATCGACCGCGCACTCCTTCGCGCTGCCCATCGACCCGATATTGAAGGCGGGCGGCGGCGACCCCACGAAGCTCGAGCTGTATTTCCACATATCCGACGGCGGCAACATCTGGGCGGACCCGCTGTACTCCGGCGTTACGACGATCTACCCGTTGGGCGCCGGTGAAGCGAGGGATTTCGTATACACTCCCGGGATTGAAGTCGTGATCAAAGATACGGATGATTTCCGCCTCGTCGCGCGCACGCTCAAAACTTCGGGCAAATGGGCCGACGCGGAAGTCTATTTCGTCAACAAGACCGACCGCGAGCTTTCGTTCTCCGTCGACGATTTCAGTTCCGGCGGCGTGGAGGTCGATCCGTACTATTACCTCAATCTGGCCCCCCGCGCGAGCACGTTTTCGGAGATCTCCTGGTCGACGGAGGGCATCCAGCCGTCCGGGCTCGGCAGGCTGGAATTTAAACTGATCGTACGCGACCGGGCGGATTATTCCAACCCTATATTTGAGGAAAAAGTCAGCTGCGATATCGGCGGACTTGAGCTCAATGATCCGGCCTGACGCGCGCGGCGTATTAAGCATGTAAAAGGCATATAAAACATATATAATCTGTACAAAGGACGGTCAATATTATGAAAATTCCCGATTTTTCGGTACTGCAGGATCAAAGCAAACTCAGCGCGGGCATGGAAAAGCCCCGCGCCTGGTATATCCCGTACACCTGCCGGTGCGGCGCGCTGAACGGAGCCCACGCGCTTTCGGAGGGGCTGGCCGAGTACGGCGGGCTGCTGGAATCGCTGAAGGGCGACTGGCAGTTTTACTATTTTGACTCCCCCGACGCGGCGGCGGACGCGTTCCGGCTGGATCTTGACGCCGGTCAATACCGCCCCGACACCATCAAAGTGCCCTCTTCCTGGCAGATGTACGGCTACGGCGTGCCGCAGTATGTGAACGCCGACTACCCGATCCCGCTGGATCCGCCCCGGGTGCCCCGCGAGAATCCGGTGGGCGTGTACCGCCGCGGATTCCGGCTGCCTAAGCAATTTGCGGGCAAGCGGGTGTATCTGAATTTCGAGGGCGTTGACACGCTGTTTTTCGTGTACGTGAACGGTCAATGCGCCGGCTTCTCCCAGGGCTCCCACCTGCCCTCAGAGTTCGACATCACGCCGTATCTGCGTACCGGCAGCGAGGGCAACAGCGCGGGCAGCGGCGGCAACGGCGAAGGCGTATCCGACGGCCTCGCCCCGGTCAACGACCTGATCGTGGCGGTCTGCAAATACGCGTGGTCAACATACCTGGAGGACCAGGATTTCTACCGCGTCTCCGGCATCTTCCGGGACGTTTACCTGCTCGCCCGCAGCGAGACCCACATCCGCGACATCTTTGTGCACACAGACACCCGGACCATAGAGGTGGAGGGCGACTTTTTGAACGCGGGGACAGACCCCGCGTCCGAAAACGGGGCCGGAAAACCGGACGCGGGGTCTGTCCCCCCGCTTAAAGTCAGGGCGGAGCTGTACGACCGGGAGCGGAAGCTGTTGGCCGCGGAAGAGACGGCGGCGGACGGCGAAGGCCGGTTCCGCGTGCGCTTCGCGCCGGAGCAGCCGAAATTGTGGAC
>CACZOW010000272.1 GCA_902782885.1 uncultured Ruminococcus sp.
ACGACGAAGAGATTGCTGTTGTCGCCCAGATCGACTTTCTGGATCATCTTAAGACCGGAGACGGCAATGAAGCCGTACAGCGCGATGCAGACGCCGCCCATGACGCAGGAGGGGATCGTTGCCAGCAGCGTTACGAAGGGAGCGATGAAAGACGCAACGATCGCGATGCAGGCGGTGCAGAAGATGGTGATGACGGAAGCGTTGCCCGTGATCGCCACGCAGCCGATGGACTCACCGTAAGTGGTGTTGGGGCAGCCGCCGAAGAACGCGCCTGCCATGGAGCCGATGCCGTCACCCAGCAGTGTGCGGGAGAGGCCGGGATCCTTTGTGAGGTCGGTGCCGATGATGGAGGACAGGTTCTTGTGGTCGGCAATGTGCTCCGCGAATACCACGAACGCCACCGGGATGTAGCCTACGGCGACGGTGCCGATGAACGCGCCATCAATAGCCTTGAAGCCCTTGAACGCTTCCAGGAAGGCGAAGTCGGGGACCCATTTCATATTGGCGAAACCGGAGAAGTTGATGATCTGCAGCGCTTCGATGCCGGCGCTGTTGCCGATGACGGTCAGGATGGCGGCCACAATGTAGCCCGCGGCGATACCGATAATGAAGGGGATGAGCTTCATCATCTTTTTGCCGTAGACGGACGCGATCATCGTGACGGCGAGGGTGATGAGACCAATCAGCATGCAGATGTAGATGTTGGCGTTCTGGACCTGGTTCTTGACCTCGCTGACGACGGCGGTGCCTTCTTCAGTGAGTTCGGCGACTTTTTCTACTACTTCGTGGGTCACGTTGCCCTTGAACAGGTCGCCGATGGCGTTGCCCGCCAGGGACAATCCGATGATCGCGACCGTGGGGCCGATGACGACGGCGGGCATGATCTTGTTGATCCAGCCAACGCCCGCGAACTTAACTACGATGGCGATGACAACATATACCAGACCGGCAAATATTGCACCGATGATCAGTCCGAGATAGCCGGCCGCAGCGGAAGCCGCGCCGCCGAAGGCTGCGAACATGGAGCCCAGGAACGCAAAGGACGAACCCAGGAACACGGGGCTGCTGAACTTGGTGAACAGCAGGTAAACGATCGTACCTACGCCGGCGCCGAAAAGGGCGGCGGACTGGCTCATGCCGTTGCCGACGATGGCGGGCACTGCGATGGTTGCCGCCAGGATCGCCAGTAGCTGCTGGAGCGCGAAGACCAGCACCTGACCGAAAGGCGGACGGTCTTTAACATTGTAGATGAGTTTCATGGTTACCCTCCCGATATTGTTTTTGCTGCGCGGCGGGTCAGGCCGCGCTATGGCACAGAAAAAAGAGCCCTGTGGGAGGGCTCTTATTCTGTAACGATCAGATTTTGGATTTTGGAGATGAAGGCTTCGTCGCTGAAATCCTCGGGCGCCGTCAGTGTGATCGGCTTGCTGAGGTCAAGGCTGAAGATCCCCATGATCGATTTTGCGTCAACGACGTACCGTCCGCTGGAAAGATCCAGTTCCGCGTCGCACCCGGCGGCCGCGGCGGCGAACACTTTGATGTCGTCGATCGTCTTGAGCATGATTTTGAATTTTTTCATATTTTTTACCTCCGTCAGCGCTCCGGCTGACAACGGAATTATAACCGCCCGGGGGGCAGAAGTCAACGAAAATTTTTCTGAACAGGGCAGCGGAACGGCGCAGCGGCGCCTCACTCGAACAGCACGCGGCGGCGGTCGCGGGAAGCCAGGTCGAGGGGAAGGTCGCGCATGTTGAGCAGAGGCGCGAGACCGGACGGGACGTTGTCCCCAGCGGAGCTGGCGCCGGACTCTCCGGAAGGGCTGTTGTCCGCGGTATCGCTGACGGATCTGCCCAGCAGCAGGTCGCCGCGCAGATATTTGAAGCGGCGGCCGTCGGCGGTGCGCTCGCGGGTTAGGGGCAGGTCGAAGCTGCTCTCGAGCGTCAGTTCTTCGCCGGGCGCCAGGTCGAGTTCGTGGCGGTCGATGCCCGCGGGCGTGTACACGTTCAGGGCTCCGCGGAAACGCGCTTTTGCGGTCAGCGTGATCTTGTACCGGCCTTCCGCCGGCAGACCGGAGCGGACAACGGCGGTGAGGCGGGGGGAGGTGATGTTGACGTCGGTGGCAAAGGGGAGCCAGAGCTCATTGCCGCCGCGGCCGTCAACGCCCTTCAGCACGGAATGCATTGCCCGCGCCCGCAGCCCTTCCGAACCGCGCATCGTACAGCACCAGAACGCCTCGGATATGCCGTCGCCGGAGGGCCGCAACACGTCGCCCGCGGGACCGACGCAGCTGTCGGTGCCGAATCCGCCGTTGGGCCGCTGGGCGTAGCCGAGGGCGTTGTACCAGATACGGTTTGCCAGGGTGAGGTACGTCTGATCTTCGGTCAGGCGGAACAGCGCGAGCGCGACCATCATGGAGTCGACGATGGCGCACGGCTCGGTCCAGGTGTCCGGGCGGCCGAACCAGTTGAAGTTGGCGTAGTTTTCCGTCATGCCGCGCTTCAGATAGAGGTCGAAGATGCTCCGGCCGGCGGCAAGATAGCGGGCGGATGCGGCGTCGTCAACGTCCCTCAGCGCTTCGGCCAGCCGCAGTATGCCGCGGGTGGCGCTGAGCGTGGCGTGGGTCTGCATATGTGCGCCCACGAAGTCGATGGCGATGAAGGTCCCGATCATTTCGTCCAGCAGCTCGAGCACTTCGGGCAGGCGGAACAGTTCGTACACCTGAGAAAGCGCGTCCAGGCACATGTACGCGCACCCGATGTCGGTGGAGAGGCGCCAGCGGCCGCTTTCCACGCTGATGGTGCCGCCGTAGCTGCCGATCTCCGCGCGGAGGTCGGGGTCAACGGGGTAGGTGCGGTATTGGCCCCGCAGCGGCAGGTAAAGGCTGCGGACAATGCGGAGGATAATGTCGCGGACGGCGTTGTCCCCGGTGCGCAGCCAGTATTCGCACAATCCGCGTACCAGCCAGTTGTGCCCCGAGAGCCGCTGCTCGTCGAACCGCCCGTCGCTCACCGGGCCCAGATAGCCCTCCGCGTTCAGATGCTCCGGCAGGCCTTCCATGATCGGGTCCAGGTATGCGGGCTTCGTGTCCAGCGCGTTCCACAGGCTTACGAGCGCCAGGATCGTGCGGCCTTCCCAGTCGCCCGGCCAGCCCGCCTGATCCATAGTATATATGGTCGCGGGGCGGTAGCATTCCGCGGACAATCTCCCCAGATTCAGCGCCAGCCGTTCCGCCAGCTCGCCTACGGGCTCGATCCTGCAGTCGTCAACAAATTTCAGCATATTCAGGGCTCCTCTCCGGCCGTCGGGTCGCAATAGTTATTATGGTAATTGTAGCCGCCCGGGCCGCCGCCGTCAAGTTTTTTGAACACGGGGACAGACCCCGTGTTTAAA
>CACZOW010000273.1 GCA_902782885.1 uncultured Ruminococcus sp.
CGCGGACAATGCCGGCGCTGCTTCCGCACCGCAAACGCCCGCTTCCGCACCGGTCAAACCCTCAGCGGCGCCGCGCCGCAGGACAATGACCTCCGGCGGCTTCGGCAGAGCGGTGATCACCATGCTGCTAACGCTTTTGTGCATTGCCATCGGCGTGGCGGCGGCAATGCAGTACAAGACCGTGGTTGCCCGCGCTTCCGAAAAACCGGACACTGAGGAGCGCATCACCGAACTGCTCAGCACCATCAACACGCTGCACTCCGAACTGGGCTCGCTGGAAGCCGAACGCAACGAGCTCCAGAACCGGCTTGACCTGGTGGAGCAGTCATCTCAGGATGAGCAGCTGGCCGCGCTCAGAAAAGACTTGACCGCCGTACAGACCTTCGCCGGATTGACCACGGTGAAAGGCAACGGCGTACACCTCCAGGTCAGCTTCGACGAACACACAAACGTGGGACTGATACAGAGCCGGCTGCTGATGCTCATCAACGAACTGCGTGCCAGCGGCGCCCAGGCGATCAGCATCAACGGCGTGCGGATCCTGGCAATGACCGAGATACGCGTTGTCAATGAATCGTACATCTCTGTAAACGCGCTTCAGTTGACGGCGCCGTACGACATTTACGCCATCGGCGACACCGTCAACCTGTACAATGGCATAACCATGGGCGGCAGCGGCATCGTGTTCCAGATCAGGACGCTCACTGGCGCGACCTGCGATCTGGAGATCCAGCAGAACATCATCATCAACGCCGCGTCGGAGGAGGACGTGAAGATCGACCGACTGGAGGTCTATAAGTAGTTATAAACAGAGGGAGGGCTGAGACCCGACCGGCGCCCGAGAGGGCGTAATACCGCAGATAAGGCCGCGCCCGGACGCGCGGAAAATTACGAAAGAAGGAACTGTAAATTGAGCAGCATTGACAACATTCTGACGCGGGAGTACGGCATTTCTCCCGAACTGTGCGCGCTGGCCGAAGAGACCGAACGGCAGGTGAGGGGCGAGTTTGAGCGTATTGACCGCGTGCGCGATTATAATCAGTTAAAAGTGCTTCGCAGCATGCAGAAGAACGGGCTGGCGGAGCGTCATTTCAATTTTTCCACCGGGTACGGCTACGCCGATATCGGGCGCGATTTGCTGGACCGGATCTTTGCCGACGCCTTCGGATGCGAGGACGCGCTGGTGCGCAGCCAGTTCATTTCCGGAACGCACGCGCTTACCGTGGCGCTGTTCGGCATATTGCGGCCGGGCGACACGGTGGTGTCTGTGACGGGCAAACCATATGATACGCTGGAAGGAATACTGGGGATCCGCGGCGATGCCGACGAGGGATCACTGAAGGATTTCGGGGTCAATTACCGCCAGGTGGATCTGCTGCCGGACGGTTCGCCGGATCTTTCCGGGATCGCGGCGGCGGTGCCGGGGGTCAAGCTGGCGATAATGCAGCGCTCGCGGGGCTACAGCAGCCGGGACGCGCTCAGCGTGGAGACGCTGGGCCGGATCGTGCGCGCCGTTAAGAAGGCGTCGCCGTCGACGCTGGTGATGTGCGACAACTGCTACGGCGAGTTCGTTGACGTCATCGAGCCGGTCAACGTCGGCGCCGATTACATGGTGGGTTCCCTGATCAAAAATCCGGGCGGCGGGCTGGCGCTCACCGGCGGATATATTGCGGGACGTGCGGATTGCGTGCGTAAGTGCGCGAACCGGTTGACCGCGCCCGGACTGGGCAAGCACGTGGGCTCGTCGCTGGGAACGACGCGGAACATGGTGCAGGGGTTTTATATTGCCCCCCATACCGTGGCGGAGAGCCTGAAGGGCGCCGTATTCACCGCCGCGCTGTTCGAAAAGCTGGGCTACGACACGTCGCCGGCGTATGACGCGCCGCGCTCGGATATCGTGCAGACCGTGCGGTTCCGTTCGCCCGAAAAACTGGCGGAATTCTGCCGCATGATCCAGCTGGCGGCGCCGGTGGATTCGGATGCGGTGCCCGTGGCGGACGACATGCCGGGCTACGAGGCGCAGGTGATCATGGCCGCGGGCAATTTCGTCCAGGGCGCTTCCATCGAACTCAGTGCGGACGGTCCGATGATCCCGCCGTACACCGCCTTCATGCAGGGCGGGCTTACTTACGTCAACGTGAAACTGGCGGCGCTGATGGCCGCCGAGGCTTTGAGCAAATTTGACTGACACGACGATCCGGCCGCGGGGGCAATACTATGGACAACGGCGAAAACACCACAAAAAAGAAAACTTTCAAGCTGACTAAGGTCAACTCGCGCGACGGCAGCAACGTCGTCTACGACGCTTACGGCTACGAGATCAAGACGGGGGACAGACCTCGTTCCGAGCCCCCCCGCTGTAACGCGGCGGAGGCGGACGGACCCGTGCCCGAACCGGCGCGGCGGGCAGCTGCCGAGACCGAACG
>CACZOW010000274.1 GCA_902782885.1 uncultured Ruminococcus sp.
AGCTGTTTAAGGGCGATTTGAGTAACGAATACAAAGATATCCCGATTGTGATACAAAATCTCGTTCAGATCGGGATATCTTTGCTGCTTCGTTCAGTAATTTCTTTTCACGCGACAACTACCCTGATACAGTCAGATAGCCAGTGTATTTACCGGACGTATCTCCGCAATCTCTTCCGCCAGTCCGATCTTTAACTCTCTGATATCCAGATCATTCTGCAGGTCCAGAAAATATCTGTCTGATACGCCGAAAAACTTTGCCAGACGCAGCGATGTGTCGACGGTGATTTTTCTGTTATTATTCAATATCGCCTGTATTCTGGAAACCGGGACATGTATCTCTTTCGCAAGTCTGTACGCAGAGAGATTCATCGGCTCCATAAATTCTTCTTTTAAAATCTCACTTATCGAAGGAGTTGGAATAAACTTTGTCATAGTGATTCTCCTTTGTTTTTGCTGTGTTCAAGCCTCGTCAATGATAATCAACTATTTCAACTTGATTAAAACTGTTTTTATCTTCTACAGTAAAGCACACTCGAAACTGGTCATTTATACGAATGCTATATTGCCCTTCCCGGTCTCCGTGCAGGAGTTCTAAATGATTTGCCGGCGGAACTTTCAGATCCTCCAAACATCCTGCATTGTCTATCATAACCAGCTTGCGAAGTGCCACCCGCTGAATATCATTAGGAAGCTTCTTAGAGAAGATCTGATTATAAACCTTCTCGGTTTCTTTGTTGGCGAAGCTCTTAATCATACGGCTAAATTATACCCGTCTCGCGGGTATATGTCAACTATTTTATCAAAAGTAATCATGCGTATAATCAGAGCACTGTTTCGGAAAAAGACGCGAGCCGGAGCAGCGTTGATTCGTCAAAATAATTGCCCACCAACTGAAGGCCCAGGCTGAGGCCGTCGGAATTGCGGCCCATGGGTACGGACAACGCCGGTACCCCTGCGAGGCTCGCCGGCACGGTCAACAGGTCCTGGGCATACATTTCTTTGCCGTCCCGCACTGAACCTAGCTGGAACGCGGCGGTGCGCATCGTTGGCAGCGCGATCACCGCGTGGTCTCTGAATATCTCCCGGTATCTGACGCACAGCCGCTCCCGCAGCGCTTCCGCCTCGCGGTAACGGCCGCCGTGTTCCGCGTCGGTAAATTCGCGCATTCCCGCCGCGACCCGGCGCTTCACTTCGGCGCCGAAGCCTTCCGCGCGGTTGGCGGCAATAAACCCGTCGAAACCGTAAACCCGCTCCCCCAGCGCCACGCGCACGCCGGAACGGGCGGCGGTAACGTCCGGAACGCTGTTGTCCACGTCGCTCTCCGATGAGCCGCTGCTCCGGTACCCGTACCGCATACCGTCAAAGCGCGCCAGATTGGAGGCGGCCTCCGCCGCGTTGATCACGCCGTATGCCTCGAGGGCGCCCGCGGTCTCGGGGATATTGATCTCTTCTATGATTACGCCCGCGGCACGGAACGCGGACAGGGCGCGTTCGAACGCGAGGGCAACGTCGCCCTCCACCGCCGCGCTTGCGAGCACGTCCGCCGGCACCGCAATGCGCAGACCGCGCAGGGACCGGGGGCCGGAAGCAGGCGTGCCGTAAAAATCATCCGGATCGAAGTCAAAACCCTGCGTCCCCGCGGCGCCGAAACGGGTGCGGGAATCGTCGGCGCCGGGGAAATCGTCCCCTTCCGGCCCGGAGATCGCCCGCAGCACCTCCGCCGCGTCGGGCGCGCTGCGCGCAAATATACCCACGCAATCCAGCGAGGAAGCGAACGTTGTCACCCCGAAACGGGACACGCGCCCGTACGTAGGCTTCAGACCCAGCACGCCGCAGAAAGATGCGGGCGCCCGGACGGAGCCGCCGGTATCGGTGCCCAGCGCGTAAAAGCACAGGCCCGCTGCCACCGCCGCGGCGCTGCCCCCGGAACTGCCGCCGGCAACGCGCCCCGTATCGTCCGGATTGCGCGTCGGCCCGAATATGGAATTTTCACAGGATGAACCCATGGCGAACTCGTCCATGTTGGTCTTGCCCAGCAGGACGGCGCCGCGGCGGGAGAGC
>CACZOW010000275.1 GCA_902782885.1 uncultured Ruminococcus sp.
AACCGGCCACATACAGACAGCAGTGGAATTTACCATTACAAGGTGGAATTTAGTCCTGCAAAGTGGAATTTAGTTTTGCAAGCGACCCTTTCACGTCAATAGTCATCACATCGCCGTTGCAAATTTCTCCGCTTTGCGTTATTATTATAAGGTTAATACTCTAAGCCGCGGCGAAAGGCGGCGGGCACGGGTATTGACGCGAAAGGGTTTGATGGAATTGACGTATAAAAGTACGAGAGGCGCGGTAAGCGGCGTGAGCTTCTCGGAGGCGGTGCTGAGAGGTATTGCCCCCGACGGCGGCCTCTTTGTGCCGGAGCAGAATATCAGGTTCGATTCGCTGGAACTGGCGGAAATGTGCGAGATGGACTACAGGACGCTCGCCGCGCACATTTTCAGGCGGTACGCCACGGACTTCACGGACGGAGAGCTCGAGTACTGCGTTGACCGCGCGTACGGCAGCGGCAGCAGGTTCGACGGCCCGGATCCGGCGCCGCTCACCCACCTGAACGGGACGCTCAGCGTGATGGAACTGTGGCACGGACCCACGGCGGCGTTCAAGGATCTGGCGCTGCAGGTATTGCCGGCGTTCATGTCGGTGGCGCTCAGGAAGCGCAGCGACTCGGGGCGGAAGATAGCCATATTGACCGCCACCAGCGGCGACACGGGCAAGGCCGCGCTGGAGGGATTCCGGGACGCGGACGGCATTGACATCATGGTGTTCTTCCCGGAGAAGGGCGTCAGCGAGATCCAGAAGCGTCAGATGATCACGCAGGAGGGCAAAAACGTGCGCGTCGTGGCCGTGAGCGGCAATTTCGACGACGCCCAGACCGGCGTGAAGCAGATCTTCGGCGACCGCGAGTTCGGCGAACTGCTGGCGGAGAACGGGTGGCAATTATCCTCCGCCAACTCCATAAACTTCGGCCGGCTGCTGCCCCAGATCGTGTATTACTTCCACGCGTACTTCGCGCTGGTGCGCGCCGAGCGGATCAGCATGGGCACGAAGGTCAATTTCGTTGTCCCCACCGGCAATTTCGGCGACATTCTGGCGGCGTACTACGCGTTCAAGGCGGGATTGCCCGTGGGCAAGCTCATCTGCGCGGCCAACTCCAACAACGTTGTCTCCGATTTCCTGCGCACCGGCTTCTACGACGCGAACCGCGAATTCAAACTCACCATCTCCCCCGCCATGGACATCCTGATTTCCTCCAACCTGGAGCGCCTGATCTACGACATGTCCGGCGAAGACGAAAAAACCACCGCGCGGCTGATGATGGAGCTCTCGAAGCAGGGCTGCTACAACGTTTCCCGCAGCACGCTGGCCGGCATCACCAGTCTGTTCTGGTCGGATCACTCCACCGAGGACGAGACGCGCGCCGCCATCGCGGGCGTCTGGAAAGAGAGCCGCTACCTGATCGATCCGCATACCGCCGTGGGCATCGACGTGTACGATAAATACGTGATCTCCACCGGCGACATGACGCCGACCGTGGCCGTTGCCACCGCCAGCCCGTTCAAGTTCAACCGCAGCGTGGCGGAATCGATCGCCGACGCGGATGATCCGGCGCTGCGCGACAAACTCGCGGCGGTCAACGAATTCGAGCTGCTGCATCTGTTGTCCGCCTCCACCGGCTGCCGCGTACCGGCGTCCCTGGCCACCCTCGAATCCCGGCCCGTGCTGCACAACCGCGTCTGCGCCACCGTGCGCATGAAGGAAGAGGTGCAGAATTTTCTGACCGGCAGCCTGGACAGCGAGCCCGCGGCGTTCTGAAACGGACGGGCACGGCAGCGAGCCCGCGGCGTTCTGAATTAGTTATTCCAAGCAGAAAGGATCTGGCTTTTATGTATAAAATAGCAGTTTGCGGCTGCGGTGTCGTAGGTTCCGGCGTTTGCGACGCCCTGCTCGATCAGCACGAAAAGCTCAGCCGCCGCTTTAACCGGAAAGTAGCGCTCGCGTACGTACTGGACATCAAGGACCTGACCGGTACCCGGTACGCGCCGTATAAGGTGAGCGATCTGGACACGATCCTGAACGACCGCGAGACCGAAGTCGTGGTGATCACCATCGGCGGTCTCGATCTGGCCGCGGATTATTGCTTCCGGGCGCTCCGGGCGGGCAAGCACGTTGTCACCTCCAATAAAGCCGTGGTGGCGGCGTACGGTCCCGAGCTGGAAAAGCTGGCGTTTTCGAAAGAGCGCCGCTTTATGTACGAAGCCAGCGTGGGCGGCGGCATCCCGATCATCCGGCCGCTGAACATCTGCCTGTTCGCCAACGACATCACCGAGATCCAGGGCATCCTGAACGGCACCACAAACTACATGCTCACCGGCATGTTCCGGCGGCACGCGTCCTTCGACGAGATGCTGGCGCGGGCGCAGCGCAAAGGGTACGCCGAGGCGGATCCGACCGCGGACGTTGACGGATTCGACGCCGCGCGGAAGATCGCGATATTGTCCTCCATCGCGTACGGCGGATTCGTTGACTACCGCGACGTGCCGTGCCGGGGCATAAGAGACGTGAAGCTCGTCGACCACGAACTGGCGGACAAAGCCGGATTTGCTGTGAAGCTCATTGCCGGCAGCCGTTTCGAGGACGGCAAGGTTTACATCAGCGTCGAGCCCAAACTGGTGCGGCGCGGCCACCTGCTTTCCGACGTCAATTCCGTATACAACGCCATCCTGACCAAGGGCTCGTACACCGGCGACACGCTGTTCTACGGGCAGGGCGCGGGCAAAGAGGCCACCGCCAGCGCGGTGGTGGGCGATATTATCGAGCTGCTGGGCGCCCCGAAAGCCTTTGCGCTGCCGGATTTTGCCTCGAAAAACGCGGACGTGCAGCCGGACGACAAGCCCTGCCGCTACTACCTGCGCATGAAGTCGCTGAAGCAGCCCGCGGCCGGCGCGCTGATCGATATTTTCGGCGACGACACGCTGTGCCTGTTCTCCAAGCTGGAGCGGGATCCCTGGGAAGAGGGCGATCCCTCCACCGTCAGTGCCGTCATCACGCCGCCGTATAACGCCGCGGAACTGGCGGAGCGCGCCCGGGGACTGGACGCGCTGGGCGCAAAGGTGCGCATGACGATGAAAGTGCTGGATTGACCGGCGGCAGCCCGGCGGCGCGGCATTCTTACAGACCTTACCGAGTGAGCGGAGGTAACAGTTATGAAAGTGATCAAATTCGGCGGCAGCTCCATGGCGGACGCCAAGCAGTTCAAAAAAGTGGCCAATATCGTGTTGTCCGATCCCGAACGCCGGGTCGTGGTGGTTTCCGCCCCCGGTAAGCGCGGCGAAAACGACACCAAAGTCACCGACCTGCTCATTGCCCTCGCCGAGGCCGTGCGGGACGGCAGCGACGTGACCGCCGGCGTGGCACGGGTGGTGGAGCGGTATGAATCGATCGCCCGCAACCTTAAACTGGACAGCGCGATCGTTGACACCATCCGCAAGGACCTGTTCAGCCGCATCGCGTCGCGCGGCGACAATTACGCCAAATTCCTCGACTGCATGAAAGCCGCCGGCGAGGACAACTCCGCCAAGCTCATGGCCGTGTACCTCAAGAGCCGCGGCTGCAAGGCCGAATATGTGAGCCCGAAGGACGCGGGCCTGTTCCTCACCGAGGAGTTCGGCAACGCGCAGGTGCTGCCCAAGTCGTACGAGCTGCTGAAGCAGCTGAAGGACCGCGATTCCATCATCGTGTTCCCCGGCTTCTTCGGGTATTCCGAAGAGGGCGACGTGGTGACGTTCTCCCGCGGCGGTTCCGACGTCACGGGCGGTATCCTGGCGGCGGCGCTGGGCGCGGACGTGTACGAGAACTTCACCGACGTGGACTTCGTGTACGCGGCGAATCCGCATATCGTTGACAACCCCTTCCCGATCCCCCTGTTCACGTACGAGGAGATGCGCGAGCTGTCTTACGGCGGGTTCAGCGTGCTGCACGAGGAGGCATTGGCGCCGGTGTACAGTCTGGGCATCCCGGTCAACATCCGCAACACCAACAACCCCGACGCTCCCGGCACGTTTATTGTCGCCGACGACAAAGCCCCGAAATCCACCTTCCCGGTGGTGGGCATCGCGGCGGACAAAGGTTTCATGACCATCCACGTATATAAATATATGATGAACCGCGAGATCGGTTTCGGCCGCCGGCTGCTGCAGATCCTGGAGGAAGAGGGCATCTCGTACGAGCACACGCCTTCCGGCATCGACAGCATTTCCATCATCATCCGCGAGGTCAACTGCCCCGACGATAAGCTGGCCCGCGTCGTGGAGCGCATCAACGCGACGCTGGGGGTCAATTCCGTGCACGTCGTCCACGACCAGGCCATCGTTATGCTGGTCGGCCGCGGCATGACCCGGTCCGTCGGTATCGCGGCCCGCGCGGCGGAGGCGTTCAACCGTTCCGGCATCAACATCAACATGATCAACCAGGGCTCCAGCGAGGTGTCAATTATGTTCGGCGTGGAGGGCAAGGACGCGAAGCCCGCGGTCAAAGCGCTGTACGAGGAGTTTTTTGATTGATATATAAGGCCAAAGGCGATTTTGCGGCGTTTTTTCGAAAAATGGGACAAAAAACCTCATTTGCTGAGTTTTTGTCCCACTCCGGGTTGCATCTCCGTCGGACGATCATGTCGTTTGAGCGGAAAAGTGGGACAAAAAACAGCTAAATCCAACTTTTTGTCCCATCGGTGAGCCGCCAGGCTCCGGATTTCAGCCTCAGAAGGCGCCTAAAGTGGGACAAAATCCTTTCAAAACCATGATTTTGTCCCATTTTTATCAGATCAGGGCTTTAAAAACGAAAAAGAAGTGGGACAAAAATCACTAAAAGGCGGATTTTTGTCCCACTTGCGTTACTATTTTAAGGCTTTTCAAGCTTCTCAGCACATTACTATTATAGCTTCTCCGCTCATTTCCCTTTCCGGGCGTCCCGGCGCGCCTGCGCCGCGTCCCACTCGCGCTTCTCTTCGGCGGTCTCCAGGATCAGACCCGGAACAGGAACGGGGCGCTCGTCATCGCCGATAGCCACCACCGTCACATACGCGGTATTGATCAGGCGGCGGGTGCCGTCGAGGTTCTCCACGAAAGTATTGACGCAGATATCCATCGACGTGTGGCCCGCGTACACGATGTGCCCGCAGAGCAGGATGGTGTCGTTGGCGTACGCCGGCGCCTTGAACACGAGCTCCGACACGCAGACCGTGGTCACGTTGCGGTTGGAATGGCGGCGCGCGGTGGCGGCGGCGACAACGTCGATCCAGGCCATTAATTGACCGCCGAACAGCCGGCTGTAGCCGTTCAGGTTGCTCTGCGTCAATATCTGGATCTGCTCCGTATACGAATCCGCCACGCGCTTGTATTCCATAGTATCGTCAGTTGTCCCTCCTCGCTACGGCCGTCAACGGTCCTCTCTGAAATATGACACGCCCAGCGAGGCCGGCGGCTGATTCTCGCGCCGGTTCCGGATGCTGGTGATAATGAGCACGATGATCGTCACCACGTACGGCAGCGTTTTGACCAGGTTCGATGTGGCAACGTCTACGCTCAGACCGAACGAAGGCAGGAACGAGCCCAGAATGAACAGCGCGCCGAACGCGAACGAACCGATTATACTCAGGTACGGCCGCCAGAGCGAGAAGATGACCAGCGCCACACTCAGCCAGCCCATTGCCTCCACCGAAAGATATGCTTCCGGCGAACCCGAATAGTCCATGACGTAAAACAGGCCGCCCAGTGCCGCGATCGCCGAACCGATGATGGTGGCAACATATTTGTACCGGGTCACATTGATGCCCGCGGCGTCCGCTGTGGCCGGGCTCTCGCCTACCGCCCGCAGGTGCAGACCGACGCGGGTGCGGGACAGAATGATCGACGACACGATCGCAACGGCAATACCCAGAAACACCATCACGCCCAGATACTGAAGCGATGTTGTTGACCAGGCAAACGGAAAACGGAAATACTTTTTAGCGATCAGGTATTTCACGCCGTCTACCGAAGTCTGCTGGATACGGTTAAATACGAATTTGGTGAGACCGATGCCGAAGATCGTCATGGCCAGACCGGTCACGTTCTGGTTGGAACGCAGCGTTACTGCGAGGAAACTGTACAGCAGTCCCATCAGCGCGCCGCCGGCCAATGCGGCCAGTATTCCCAGTATTACGATAAGCGCCGGCGGGACCGTTCCCGTCGAACAAAGCACATTCAGCGCCGCACAGCCGCACGCCGCGCCAACGCCCATGATGCCCGGTATACCCAGATTCAGATGACCGGCTTTTTCCGTGATGATCTCACCGGTGGAACCGTACAGGAAAGTAATGCCTATAGCAAGCGCGTTCAACAGGAAATCGAGAAATTTCATAATGACGCACCTCCTTTCCCGTTGTCAGCATCCGCGGCCGGTGTGCGTTTGCGGAAATGCAATTTATACCGGATAAAGAACTCGCAGCCTATTACGAAGAACAGGACAATGCCGATCACCACGTTCGGGAAAGCAAAGCTGACTCCGAATTTAGTGGCGATCTGCCCCGCGCCCTGATTCAGGAACGCCAGCAGCAGCGCGGTCAATATCATAATGAACGGATTGAACTTGGCCAGCCAAGCCACGATGATCGCCGTAAATCCGCGGCCGCCCACGCTGGTGACCGTGACCGAGTGATCCAGCGCCGCCACCATCATAAAGCCCGCCAGACCGCAGAGCACGCCGGAAAGCACCATTGTCCGGACAATGACTTTCTTGACATTGACGCCGATATACCGGGCCGTGCGCTGGCTTTCGCCTACCACAGAGATCTCGTAGCCGGGTTGACTGTAATACAGGTACACGAACATGAACACCGTCGAGGCCAGTGTGACTAGGATCAGCAGCACGTAACTGTTGCCCAGTTCGGGCAGATGGCCTTTGGGGAGCTCGCCCAGTACGCTGGAGCCGTCCGGCGTCCATTTGACCAGGCAGTACGCCACAAAATAGGTGGCCACATAGTTCATCATAAGTGTGAACAGCGTTTCGTTGGCATTCCACAGCGCCTTGAAGATCGCGGGAATGACCGCCCAGATCACGCCGGCGATCAGTGATGCTACCAGCATCAGCAGGAGCAGCAGCCAGTTATATTCTTTAGGGATTTTGTCGCCCAGATAGATCACGACCGCCACCGCCGCCAGCGCGCTGATCAGCACCTGACCTTCGGCGCCGATATTCCAGAAGCGCATACGGAACGCCGGCGTCAACGCCAGCCCGATCAGCAGCAGTATCGCCGTGTCCTTCGCCAGTTTCCACAGACGGAGGTTTGCGGACATGGCATTTACGCCGAATATACCTTCAAAAAACTTTTTAAGGAAATTTGCCGGATCCGCACCGATCAGCAGGTACGCCAGCACCGAACTGAGCAGGAACGCGATAACCACCGCGGCGGCCCGGATAAGGATGCCCTTCCAGGGGGCCATTGACGACCTGCGGGTTATATGTATCAGAGGTTCTTTTACCGCGCCGGAATGCTTCGTTGTCGCAGCCATTATAACGCGCCTCCTTCCGTACCGTCATCCGCAGAGTCTGAGCCTTCATCGTGCGACTTGGTCATAAGGAAACCCACTTCCTCTTTCGTGGCGCAGCGCGGATCCACTATGCCCGCGACCCGGCCGGAATTCAATACCAGCAGGCGGTCCGAGAGCGCCAGCAGCACATCCAGATCTTCGCCGACAAACAAAACGGCCACTCCATGCGATTTTTGCTCGTTGAGCAGATTATAAATGGCGTATGAGGAGTTGATATCCAGTCCGCGCACGGGGTACGCCGCCATGAGCAGCGACGGCGCCGAGGCGATCTCGCGACCGACCAGGATCTTCTGGACGTTGCCTCCCGAGAGCCGGCTGACCGGAGTGCGGAGGTTCGGGGTGACAACGCTGAGATCGTCAACGATATCCTGCGCCAACTGCCGCGGCGTTCCTCTGTCGAGCAGGTTCAGCGGGCCGTTCCGGTAGCTGCGGAGCATAACGTTGTCCGTTATATCCATACTGCCCACCAGTCCCATGCCCAGCCGGTCTTCGGGCACGAACGACAGCCGCACGCCCAGTTCGCGTATCTGAAGCGGCGTCTTTTTGCGCAGATTCACCGTTTCACCGGTCTTGGGATCGTTGTACAGGATCTCGCCGCTGTCCGGGTTGTAAATACCGGCAATAGCTTCCAGCAGTTCACGCTGCCCGCTGCCGGCAATTCCCGCGATGCCCAGGATCTCGCCGCCGTTGGCGGAAAACGTGACATCGTTCAACACCGGAAGGCCTTCTTCGTTCAGGCCGGACAGGTGCGACACCGTCAGCCGCCACACCGTATCTTTCGGCTCGGGCCGGTCAATGTTCAGGCTGATCTTCTTGCCCACCATCATTTCGGTGAGCGAGCTTTCCGTGCTTTCCGCGGTATTGACGGTGGCAATATGTTCGCCTTTCCTCAGCACCGCGACCCGGTCGGATATTGACAGCACTTCATGCAGTTTATGAGTGATTATAATTATGGATTTGCCGTCCGCCTTCATCCGGCGCAGCACGTCAAACAGCTTGGCGGTCTCCTGCGGCGTCAACACTGCCGTGGGCTCATCCAGTATCAATATATCCGCGCCGCGGTACAGTACTTTAAGTATCTCCACCGTCTGTTTCTGCGACACGGACATTTCGTGAATTTTCTCTTTGGGATCTATATTGAAACCGTAGCGGTCGCAGAGTTCGCGGACCCGCTCGTTTACGTTCTTAATGTTGTATTTGCTGCCGTCGTTGACGCCCAGCACGATGTTTTCCGCCGCGGAAAACAGATCGACCAGCTTAAAATGCTGATGGATCATTCCGATCTTGTGGTCAAACGCGTCTTTCGGGGACCGGATAACGACCTCTTCCCCGTTGATTAATATCTGGCCTTCATCGGGGAAATAAATGCCCGCCACCATGTTCATCAGGGTGGTCTTGCCGGATCCGTTTTCCCCCAGCAGCGCCAGTATCTCGCCGCGGCGCAGCTCAAGATCTACATTATTGTTGGCTTTGATCGAGCCGAAAGATTTGGAAATGCCCCGGAGCTCCAGCACCGGCTGCATTTGCGTACCTGCGTATTCCATGGTTGTCCTCCGCAAATGTGCGCAATAAAAAATCAGGAAAGGCAAGTGTTGCGCCTGCCTTTCCTGAGGCGGTCAAGTGAGATCAGAATTTGGTATTGATTCTGTGGATGCCGTCGATCTCAAGATCGAAATACGGAGCGGATCTGTACTCAGACTCGTGGAAGTATCCGTCTTTGATAACTTCAGTATCGCCGACATAGTCGCCCATATCGTCAACATCAGCAAGGTAAGTGGTCAGTTCTTTGCCGTCAACAGTGAAGTTCTTGGTGTCGAACACATGGATGGTGCCGTTGTCAAGTTTAGCTTTGTACTCGTCGATGATCTTCTGGGTATCGGCGGCAGCGGCTTTGGTGTTGACGTCGGTCAGTTTAACGGATCCGGTCTTAAGCGTGCCGGTCCAGTCGGTATCGATGGCTTTGCCGTCCATGACCTGCTTGCAGATATATTCAACGTACGGAGCCCAGTCGATCCTGGAAGAAACGATGAAGGTATTGGGGCAGGCGGTAGCGGTGGAACCGTTGTAGGATACGTTGGGAACACTGGCGTCTTCGCAGGCGGAAGGAGCACCCATCGAGTCAGCGTGCTGGCTGATAAGTACGCAGCCCATGGAGATCAGCGCCTTGGCGGCGTTTCTCTCTTCGGTCTCATCGTACCAGGAACCGGTGAACTGAACTTCCATCGTAACTTCGGGAACGATCTCTTTAACGCCAAGATAGAAGGAGGTGTAACCGGAAACCACTTCGGCGTAAGTGAAGGCGCCGACGTAACCGATCTTCGGAACGACGGTGCTGTCAGCTTCCATCATTTCTTTAAGCTTGAGACCGGCGGCAATACCGGCAAGGTATCTGCCTTCGTAAATGGAAGCGAACGCGTTGTGATAGTTGTCAAGTTTCTCGGTGTGCGCCTTGGTACCGGTAGCATGGCAGAACTGCACATCCTTGAATTCCTTTGCAGCCTTGATCATGTAGGTCTCGTGACCGAAGCTGTCGGCGAAGATAACGTTGCAGCCTTCAGCGACAAGGTCTTTTGCGGCCTCGTAGCACTCGTTGCCCTCGGGGACGCCCTTCTTAATGATGACCTGCTCATCGGAAAGGCCGAGCGATTTCTGCGCGTCTTTAACGGCGTTGATGAAGTTGAGGTCGTAGGTGGACGATTCGTCGTGGAGCAGTATCACGCCCAGTTTGAAATCGGCCTTGCTGATGCCTTTGGATTTGCAGCCCGCGAAGCCAACGCAAAGCGCGACTACCATCACGATTGCCAGGCAGAGAGAAAGAACTTTCTTCAACATTGTTTTCATTCCTCCAAAAAAGAATTTCTATGATCTCCGGCCGTTTCCGCAGCCGCGCGATCCGGTATTAAATAATTTGAGGGCGGTCCCCCTCCCGCGTTTTAGCAGAAGCTGATTCCGTCCTCCGCATCCATCGATGCTATCCGGGCCATGGATTCGATGCGCAGTCCTTCCGCGCGCAGTTCGTTTCCGCCGCCCTGGTATTCTTTTTCTATCGCGATCCCGGCTCCGACTACTTTTGCCCCCGCTTTTTTACAGATCTCCAGGAGCGCCCGGAGCGCGCAGCCGTTGGCCAGGAAGTCGTCCGCCAGCAGCACCGTATCGTTTTCGGTCAGGTACTCTTTCGATACGACCATAGTGTAGTCGTTGTTATGGGTGTACGAGTGCGCTTTCGCGCTCCACACGCCGTCGGCAATATTCGACGTTTTCGCTTTCTTGGCAAACAGCGCGGGACAATGCAGGTGATTCGCGACGAAGCAGGCGATCGCTATTCCGCTGGCTTCCGTGGTGAGCACTTTCGTGACTCCCAGGCCGCTGAAGCGGGCGGCAATTTCGGCGCCGACAGCATCCAACAGTTCAGTGTCGAGCTGGTGGTTAAGGAAGGAATCTACTTTGAGCACATCGCCGGGAAACACCTTCCCGTCTTTGCGTATCCTCTCTTCCAAAAGCTGCAACGCGGTCAACCTCCCTCCTGCACAGCGCATGAAAAAGAATATATAGGAAGTATACCACATCCGCGAAAAAAAAGCAAGAAATTTCG
>CACZOW010000276.1 GCA_902782885.1 uncultured Ruminococcus sp.
CCGGAGTTTGGCGGTATCCCTTTTTCTCGCATCGTGCAATTCGGGATACCGCTCCGGAGTTTGGCGGTATCCCTTTTTCTCGCATCGTGCAATTCGGGATACCGCTCCGGAGTTTGGCGGTATCCCTTTTTCTCGCATCATGCAATTTGGGATACCGCCGACCTATTCTTCCGGGGAAAACGAGCGAAAGCTTAATAAAATGAGCGTCACATCGCCGGATTCGCGCCGAATCCAGGTGTTTCAGACCGCTTCGGACCGCTTACGCCCGCTTTCGCCCGGCCCTGGCATAAAAATATAAAAAAATTTTCAGAAAGGTATTGACAGGTGTCATAAAGTGGTGGTAGAATGCAATCACGAGTTAGATCGTGTCATGTTGTGTCATGATTCATGGCATGGGGCAACACAAAAACACAGATCAGACTCCTTACCAAAGATAAAGCCGTGCGAGCGGCGAAAGTACGAAAGACTTACTACTTTTACAAAAGACAAAGCCCGGGCGCAAAGCCGGGGACAGAAGTACCAGAGAAAAAAACAAAGGGTACCGAAGACAAAAGGTTGATGTACTAAAGAAGCTTTGCCTGCGGAAGGACCGCACGCAAGGCTGAACTACCCTAAAAATGCACTCGGAAGAGGGAGCGGAAGAAGTTGCTGACCGGAGGGTTCGAGGGCGTTGTTGACGCGAAATCCCGCGTCGTGCTGCCCAGCAAACTGAGGAACGAATTGGGAGAAAAATTCCATCTGATGATGGGGTTTGACACCTACGTTGCCATCTACCCCGAAGAGAACTTCAATGAAATGCTCTCACAGCTGATGCAGATGAAGAAGAGCAGCGACGAATACCTGGTCCTGGGCCGTTACCTTTTGGGCAACGCCTACGACGGGGAACTGGACACGGCGGGCAGGGTACTGATCCCGGCGGTGCTCAAGAAGTTCGCCAGACTGGACAAAGAAGTACACATAATGGGCGTCGGCGACCACATCGAGATCTGGGACAGCGAGACATATCAGAACAATCAGGTATTGTCCGCGGAAATGGTGCAGGAAGCACGCAAACTCATGAACTATTGACAGGGGGCACGCCATGGAAGGTATGCCTTCTGCTGTTTTTTCACACACGCCGGTGCTGCTGCGGGAATGCCTGGAGCTGCTTAACGTGAGGCCGGACGGGTTCTACGTTGACGGCACGCTGGGCGGCGGCGGACACACGGCGGCGGTACTCGGAAAACTGGGGCAGGGCGGTATGCTGCTGGGCATTGACCGCGATCGGGAAGCCCTGGAAGCCGCGGGGGCAAGACTCGCCGGCGTTGTCACCGAAGGCCGCTTTGAACTGCGGCACGGCAATTTCTCCCGGATGGCGGAGTTCTGCGAAGGCAGGCGGCCGGACGGGATCCTGCTGGATCTGGGCGTTTCGTCCCACCAGCTGGACGTGCCGGAGCGCGGATTCAGTTACCGGTTCGACGCGCCGCTTGACATGCGGATGGACCGGGGAGCAGCGCTTACGGCGTACGACGTGGTCAACGGCTACTCCGAAGCCCGCCTTGCCGCGATCCTCAAAGATTACGGCGAAGAACGGTATGCGGGCCGGATCGCTTCCGGTATCGCGCGTGCGCGCGCGCAGGCGCCGGTGCGCACGACGCTGGAACTGGCGGAGATCATCCGCAGATCCGTACCGGCAAAATATCTGACCGGCGAGGGCCACCCCGCCAAACGCTCGTTCCAGGCGATCCGCATTGAGGTCAACGACGAACTCGGCGAACTCTCGAGGACCCTGGATACCGCGATAGAGATACTGAACGGCGCGGGCCGCCTGGTAGTGATAACCTTCCACTCGCTGGAGGACCGCATCGTGAAGAATAAATTCAGGGAAGCCCAAAATCCCTGCACCTGCCCGCCGGATTTTCCGGTGTGCGTATGCGGCAAAAAGCCGCTTGGGCGTACGGTGACGCCTCATCCCGTTACGGGCAGCGAAAGCGAACTGGCGGACAACAACCGCGCCCACAGCGCCAAAGTCCGCTCCTTTGAACGGAACAAGATTTGAACAGGGGGACAGACCCGCTGTTTAAAAAGGTGATACAAATGATAAGCAACGATTCGAGCGCGTACAAAATTACGGAAGATGAAGAATACACCGTGGCGGAAGGCGTGTACGGCGGCAGCGTAAGCTACGGCGGGTACGAAGGAAGCGCCGCGCCGGAATTGCCCGCGCCCGGATACGAAGCGGAACCCGAAGGCAACGCCGTGCCGGAGCCCGAGTATATCGTGCCCTCCGAAGACGAGCTTTACGTTTACGAGCACGAACAGCGCCGGGGCAACGCCGTCCTGCACGAGATCAAACTCAAAAAGCAGCGCCGCAAAGCCAAAAACGGCATCCTGTTCAAAGTGTCGCTGCTGCTGGCGCTGGGCCTCATCGTGGGCGTGCGCTTTGCCTCCATCACCGAGATCAACTACCGCAATCAGGCGCTCCAGAAAAAGCTGGACACCGTTAACTCCGAAGTGCAGCGCCGGCGCGTGGAACTGGACAGCGCCATGTCCCTCACGCAGCTCGCCGAGATCGCCGAAAACGACCTGGGCATGCAGAAACCGCAGCCGTACCAGATCAAATACGTCAGCGTAGAACGGATCGATCAGACCGAACTGGCGGACGTGGAATTGACCGGTACCACCGACGAGACCTCGTGGCTCGGACGCCTAAGGAACGGAGTGCTTGAATTTTTGGGTATAACGCAGTAAGATATTGACCGCGAATACCCGCGTACGAGCGGCTCGCGGAACGGACCGGACCGGCAATGACATCAGCAAAACACGATCACAACAAGCGGCGCTCTAAAGAAAACGCCGGCGAAAGCAGAGGCGGCAGCAGATTCAAAAACCTGTTTGCCAAAGAAAGCGTCGCCCGGGAGAAAAACTACGCAGGTGGGTTCAACGTACTCACCCGCGTGCTTTTTTTATTGCTGATGCTGGTGATCATCGCAAATTTCGCCATCATACAGGTCGTAAAAGGCGATTATTACCGCCAGCAGGCCAACGCGCAGCAGAGCGCGTGGCGCACGATCCCCGCGGGGCGCGGCACGATCCTGGACACCAACGGCGTGGAGCTGGCGGTGAGCGTCGCGGCCAATATAGTCACCGTTGACCCCAGCGTCATAAAGACCGCGGCGGTCAATTACGTGAAGAATTACATTGCCAAACCCGGCGACGTGTACAGCGATGCCGCGGCGGAGGATATGTACCGCCGGCTGATCGCCAGGGACCTCGCCGAACTGCTCAAACTGGACGAAGAATGGGTGTTCGCACAGGTCTCCGCGGACGGCCGCTACAAAATGATTGCCCGCAAGATCGAGACGGATCTGGGCGACCGCATAAAAGCCTGGCGCAGTGAGAAGCATATCAAGGGCGTATATGTTGACGAAGATTCCAAACGCATATATCCGCTCGGGCGGCTGGCGAGCCATGTACTCGGTTTCACCGGCAACGACGACCAGGGCCTGGTGTGCGGCGTGGAAGTGGCGCTTAACAAGGAATTGACCGGCACCAACGGCCGCATAATGACCAGCGTTGACGCCAAGGGCAACGAACTGCCGTACGACTCGGTGCGGCGCATTGACGCCGTGAAAGGCATGAACCCGGTGCTTACCCTGGACGCAAAGATCCAGGCCATCGCCGAAAGCGCGCTGAAGCAGGCGATCATCGACTACAACGTGATCGAAGGCGGCGCCGCCATCGTAATGAACGCCAAGAACGCGGACGTGCTGGCAATGGCCTCCTATCCCGACTTCGACCTGAACGACCCGTACGGCAAACCCGACTGGGTCGACGACCCCGAGTGGATCGGCAATGCCACCAAAGACGTCCAGATCCTCAGCACCACCGTGTGGCGCAATAAGGCGCTCACCGACACGTACGAACCCGGTTCCACGTTCAAGTCCATCTCCGCCGCTATCGGTCTGGAGGAGGGCAAAGTGCGCCCCGGCACCAAGGTCAGCGACAAACCGCTGCTCTTGCGCGGCTGGGAGATCAACTGCTGGAAAAAAGACGGCGACCACGGCGAGGAAACTTTTGCCGACGCTATCAAAAACTCCTGCAACCCGATACTGGCGCGGCTGGCGCTGGACATCGGGCTCGAGTCGTATCTGTCGTACGTGCACGGGTTCGGCTTTTTTGACCGCACCGGCATCACGATCTCCGGCGAAGCGGCCAGCATCATGCACGAATCGCCGTCGGATATCGACCTGGCGGTCATGTCCTTCGGGCAGCGCTTCCAGATCACGCCCATCCAGATGGCAACGGCATACTGCGCCCTGGCCAACGGCGGCACGCTGTACAAGCCCCGCATCGTGCGCGAACTGCGGGATCAGGACGGCATCACTACGAAAGTGTACGAATCCGTGGCGCTCCGGCAGGTCATTTCCCAGCGCACGTCATCGGAAATGATGGCGATACTGGAGGACGTTGTCGCCAGCGGCACCGGCAGCAACGCGTACGTTTCAGGCTACCGCGTTGCCGGCAAGACGGGTACCTCCGAGACGCTGCAGACCCAGAGCACGGGGCGGTATATCGCGTCGTTCATAGGCATTGCCCCCGCCGACGATCCCGAGATCGTGGTGCTGGTGATGCTGGACCATCCCGACGTGGAGAGCGGCGCGTCCGGCGGCCGTCAGGCGGCGCCCACCGTGGGCAAAATAATCGAAAAAACGCTGGAGTACATGGGCGTGGCGCGGCGTTACACCGAGCTGGACCGGAAGGCAATGATGGTCAAGTCCTACGTGCCCGACGTGGCGGGCCTCCCCGTGGAGGACGCGCGCATACTGCTCAAGCGGGCGGGACTCGTCATGGAAGTGCCGGATATGCCCGAAAACGGAGATCCCACCGTGGTCACGGTGGCGGTGCAGGTGCCCGAAATGGGTCAATACATCACCGACGGCTCCACGGTGCTCCTGTACACCGACGCGGCAACGAAGCATCCCGTGGTGCGTGTGCCGAACCTCACCGGCTACGCACTGGCGGACGCATATATATTACTGAGTCAGCTGGGATTCAACATGCACGCGGAAAACATCGGCACGGTAGTATCCCAGAGCGTCGAACCGGGCACCATGCTGGAGCGCGGCGCGGTGATCGAACTCAAAGTGGAAAATACAAATACGGAATCGATGGGCTGATACCGCGCACAGCGGCAGAAGACCGGTACCAACGGAATACGGAGGAATGTGTAAATGAAACTGACTGAACTTGTTGCGAAACTTGACGGCTGCAGGCTGCTGGAAACGGCGCCGGCGCAGGTGGATATAGAATCAGTGGATATCGACAGCCGCGAATGCCGGAAGGGCAGCCTGTTCGCCTGCGTGAAGGGCTATGTGCTGGACGGCCATGATTTCGCGGGCAAGGCGCTGGAACGCGGCGCGGCGGCATTGCTGACCGAGTCTCCGGCCCTGCTTAAAGAGAAGGCGGCCGCCTGGGAGAAAGGCTACGTGCAGGGGGACAGCATCCTCTGGCAGGGCAGACTGATCCCGGTGATCGTGACGGACAACATCCGCCGCGACGTTGCCCGCATTGCCGATATCCTCGCGGATCACCCCTCGGGCAAGCTCGAACTGATCGGCATCACCGGCACCAAGGGCAAGACCACCACCAGCTACATGATGCGCTCCATATTGACCGCCGCGGGCCGCAAATCCGGCCTGATCGGCACCATCTGCAACTACATCGGCGACGAGCGCATTCCCACCGAACGCACCACGCCCGAGGCCAACGTGATCCAGCCCCTGCTCAAAAAAATGGTGGACGCGGGCATCGGCGAATGCGTGATGGAAGTATCGTCCCAGGGCCTCAACCTGGACCGCGTGGGTGGCTGCGAGTTCGCCGTGGGTCTGTTCACGAATCTTTCCCCCGACCACATCGGCCCCTCCGAGCACGCCAACATGGAAGAGTATGCCGCGGCCAAGGCCAAACTGTTCGGGCTCTCCCGCTTCGCGCTGGTGAACCGGGACAACGACTGGTCCGAATACATGATCGCCCGCGCGCAGGCGACGGTCAAAGAGAAGCTTTACACCTTCGGCATGTCGGAAGGCTGCGATTTCCGCGCGGTTGGCGTCGTCAAACACCCCGAAGGCGTGGAATACGACTGTGAGGAGTGCGGCGAGGTAAAGGCGCATATCGTTGTCCCCATCCCCGGACGGTTCAGCGTGTACAACTCCCTGGGCGCGTACGCCGCGATGCGGCTGATCGGCATTGACCCCGCGACCTGCGCGGAAGGCCTTTCCACCGTGGCGGTGGCAGGAAAAGCCGAAGTCGTGCCCACGGGCCGCGATTTCACCGTGATCATCGACTACGCCCACAATCCCGACAGCTTCATCAACATCATCACCACCGTCAAAGAATTCGCCAAACGCACGGTGTTCCTGTTCGGCTGCGGCGGCGACCGCAACCGTCCCAGAGCGCTGATGGGGGAGACCGCGGGCAAGTACGCGGACTTCTCGATCATCACCTCGGACAATCCGCGCAGCGAAGATCCGGCGTCCATCGTTGCCGACCTGGAAGCGGGACTCAAGCCCACCGGCGGCAAGTACATTGTCATCGTTGACCGGCGCGAAGCCATCCACTGGGCGATCGCCCACGCGCAGCCCGGCGACGTGATCATCCTGGCGGGCAAAGGCCACGAAACATATCAGATCCTGAAAGACCGCACGATCCACTTTGACGAGCGGGAAGTGGTCCGGGAGGCGCTGGCGGAATTATGAAACGCACGACGCTGAAGCAGCTGGCCGCGTTCTGCGGCGGAGAATACCTGGGCAGCCACCCGCGCCGGACGGTGAACGCGGTGGTGACGGATTCGCGAAAGGCCGTTCGTGGCGGCGCGTTTCTGGCGCTCAAAGGCGAGAATTTCGACGGGCACGCGTTCGTCGCAAAAGCCCTTGACGGGGGCGCGGTGTGCGCGGTCGTTGACGACGCGGCCGGAGCGCGGGACGGAAAGTACGGGGACAACGCGATCCTGGTGAAGGATACGCTCTCGGCGTACGCGGATATTGCCGCCGGCGTCATGGCGCGGGACTTCCCGAAAACGCGGCGGATCGCGGTCACCGGCAGCGTGGGCAAAACGTCCACGAAGGAATTGACCCACGCCGTGCTGGCGTCAGCCTTCAGAGCCGAAAAGACCAAAGCCAATCACAACAACGAAGTCGGCCTGCCCCAGACCGTGCTCGCGCTCCCTGCGGACACCGAGATCTTCGTGGCGGAGATGGGCATGCGCGGCTTCGGCCAGATCAGATACCTTGAGAACATCGTGCACCCCGAGGCGGCGATCATCACCACCATCGGCAACGCGCACCTGGAGCTCCTGGGCAGCCGCGAGAACATCCTCAGGGCCAAGATGGAAGTGTGCCTGGGCGGCGCGCGCCTGCCCGCGGACAAACCGTTCCGGCTGATCGTCAACGGCGACTGCGATCTCATGAAAGACCGCGCGGCCCTGCGCGCCATCGCCGCGGAGTACGGCTGCGATAATATCGAGATCATCACTTTCGGCCAGGACGCGGCGTGCGATTACCGGGCTACCGAGGTCATTTCCGGCGAACACGGCATAAATTATCTGCTGATCAGCCGCGAGGGAAACTGCCACGTTGACCTGCCGCTTCCCGGCGAGCACAACGTGTACAATTCAATGGCGGCCATTGCCGCCGGCGCCCTGTTCGGCATCGCGCCCGAAGACGCGGCGGAGGCAATGCGGCGGTACGCGGAGGAAAACAGCGGCGTCAACTCCCTGCGCCAGCGCACGGTCAGACTGGCCGGCGGCCGCCTGACGCTGATGGATGACGCGTACAACGCCGGACCGGAGTCGATGCCGGCCTCGCTCAAAGTGATGGCGGGCTTTACGGCGGACCGGCATATTGCCGCCCTGGGAGATATGGTGGAACTGGGACCGAAATCGCCCGAATTCCATAAAGAAGTGGGTCGGACCGCTGCCGCGCAGTGCGACGCGATCTTTACCGTAGGGGAGAAGGCGCGCGACTATGTGACGGGCTTCAAAGCCGCCGCGGTCAAAAACGCCGCGAAAAGCGCGCAGAGCTTTGACACCACCGACGCGGCATACGCCGCTGTAAAAGAATATATTGACCGCGAATTCGCCGCCGGACGCACGGTGGCAATACTGGTCAAAGGCTCCCACATAATGCACATGGGCCGCATTTCCGCGCGCCTGGAGGAAGATTTCAAATGAAAGTGTACGAGATACTGATCTGCATGGCGGCGGTGTTTGCCGCGGGCGTTCTGCTGGGACCGGTCGTGATCCCGCTGATGCGGCGGCTGAAATTCGGTCAGTCCGAACGCGACGACGGGCCGCAGAGCCATCTGAAAAAGCAGGGCACGCCCACGATGGGCGGTTGGATCTTCCTGATACCGATCGTGGCCGCGGCGGTGATCTGCGCGATCATATGGCATGATCTCTGGCTGCTGTTTCCGGCGCTCTCTATGCTGGGCTTCGGCATCGTAGGTTTCCTGGACGATTTCATCAAGGTCAAAAAGCGCAAAAAAGGCCTGTACGCCTGGCAGAAGATGCTGATGCTGCTGCTGTTCTCGCTGGGCATCGCGCTGTGGCTGTATTTCAAAGGCGGGGACAATATCACCGTCCTCCGCTTCGATATGTTCCGCGCTCACGCTGAACTGGATCTCAAATGGTTCTTTATCCCGTACGCGGTGTTCGTGCTGCTGGCCACTACCAACGCGGTCAATCTCACCGACGGTCTGGACGGCCTGGCATCCGGCATCAGCACGATCGTATTCGCGATGATCTCCTGCGTGGCGTTCACGCTGGAAGCTTCGCGCACGCTGCAGCTCACCGGCTTCATGTGCGCCGCCGCGCTGCTGGCGTTTCTGGTATTCAATTACAACCCGGCCCGCATTTTTATGGGCGACACGGGCTCGCTGGCGCTGGGAGGCGGAATAGCGGTGTTGACGCTGATGATGCGCCGCCCGCTGATAATGCTGATCGGCGGCATGATCTTCGTGATCGAGGCGCTCAGCGATATAATCCAGGTGGGCGTGTACAAGGCGTCCGGCCGCAAAAAGCGCGTGTTCAAAATGGCGCCGATCCATCACCATTTTGAACTTTCGGGCTGGAGCGAAAAGCGCGTGGTGTGGAGCTTCTGGGGCTTCGCGCTGGTGTGCTGCGTATTTACTTATTTCAGTATCTGTATGATCTGACGGAACGGGCCAGGGGCCGGAACGCGTTGACGGACGGCAGCGGGCGGGGGAAACGAAATGGCGCGGAAAAAGCGTGTTGACAACGACATCCATACCAACATCAGTTACTCCCAGGTGGACTTCTGGCTGCTTTTAAGCGTTGTCCTCCTGGTGGGTATCGGTACGATGATGATCTTCAGCGCCAGTACGCCCAGTTCCTACTCCAAAACGCCGGATTCCACCGCATATGACGTGCTGAAAACGCAGATCGTGTACACCGTGGTGGGTATTGCGATCCTTTTTGTGGTCAGCATGGCGGATTACAAATATCTGCAGCCGCTTTCGCTGGTTCTCTTCGGAGTGGCCACGGCGCTTATGGCGGCGGTGTTCACGCCGCTGGGCATCACGCTCAACAACGCCCGCCGCTGGATCGATCTGAAGGTCATCACTTTCCAGCCGTCGGAGGTCCTCAAGCTGGCGGTGGTATTTTTCATGGCGTACGTATTGTCCAACCCGGCAATACGCAGAAAGGCGGTCGGGCTGTGGGGGATACTGATATTCGTTGCCCCCATCGCGCTCAACGTGCTGATGCTGGTCAGGCAGCCGCACATCAGCTGCGTGCTCATAATTTTGCTGATCACGGCGTCAATGATGTTCGCCGGTAAAGTGAAATGGTACACGTTCGCGGTAACGATCGTGCTGGGCGTGGCGGCGGTGGTGGCGGTACTGCTGTTCGTCAAGAGCAACGAGGGTCTGTCCCTCGATTATATCATCAAGCGCGTCGCGGCGCACGGCGGCGAGGCGGAAAACGAGGCGGATACGTACCAGGCAACGCAGTCAATGCTGGCGATCGGTTCCGGCGGCCTGTTCGGCAGGGGTTTCGGCCGCAGCGTGCAGAAATATCTTTACCTGCCCGAACCTTATAATGATTTCATTTTTTCGATCCTCGCCGAGGAGCTGGGCCTCGTGGGCGTGCTGCTGGTGATCGTGCTGTTCATCATCCTGATCATGCGCGGCTACAAGGTGTCCCGCAACGCTCCGGATATGTTCGGCGCACTGGTGGCGTACGGAATCACCACGAATGTGGCGATCCAGGTGGTGCTCAACCTGGCCGTGGTGAGCAAGCTCATGCCGGTCACGGGTATTTCGCTTCCGTTCTTCAGCTACGGCGGTACGTCGCTGTGGATAATGCTCGCCGGCATGGGCGTGGTGCTCAATATCTCGAAGCAGTCAAGGTATTCGAAGTTTTAGTTCGCTGATGGGTTAATTATTCATATAAGTACTAAGAATAATAACCTCAACTGTTATGTATGGAAAGGAACTGTCCCACACGGTTTGATAATCATATTCTAACGCAGGCTCATGCTGTCGAGTTAATCCGAGTCTCCATCTCTTTGATAAACCGCATCATTTCATCAAAATCAGGATAGTTTCCATGCCAAAGTCGCGAAAACCGCAGGAAAACGGAGCTTTTGCGAGAAAACCGGAGCTTTCGCGCTGTACCGAGTGACGAAACCGAGCCGC
>CACZOW010000277.1 GCA_902782885.1 uncultured Ruminococcus sp.
GCTGGTCCCCGAGATCTGGATCGCGTTTTCCGAAGCCAGCGGCATAAAAGAGCTGCGCCGCACTACCCGCGACGAGCCGGATTACGATAAACTGATGACCTGGCGACTGGGCATCCTGCGGGAGCACGGCCTGGGCATCCGCGAGATCCAGGCGGTGATCGACACTATAAAGCCTCTGCCGGGCGCCAAACGCTTCCTCGACAAACTGCGCTCTGAAACTCAGGCGGTGATCCTCAGCGACACCTTCACCGAATTCGCCGCGCCCCTGATGAAAAAGCTGGGCTGGCCCGCGATCTTCTGCAATTCGCTGGAGATCGCTCCCGACGGCGCCGTCACCGGCTACCGCCTGCGCACCCAAAAAACCAAACTCACCACAGTGCGCGCGTTTCAGTCCATCGGCTACGACACCGTCGCGGTGGGGGACAGCTACAACGATCTCGAAATGATCCGTGCGGGCAAAGCGGGCTTCCTGTTCCGCAGCACGCCCGCCATCATCGCGGCCAACCCCGACCTTCCCGCCTTCGAAAAGTACAGCGACCTGCTGAAGGCAATAGAAATGTGCCTTTAGTGCCGGAGTAAATGTCGACATTTACCCAGGCACAAAGGCCGAAATTTACCCAAGCATAAAAGTCCGATTTCGGGAGTAGAGCCCTGGGAGTAGAACCGTTTTCCGTTGCCTTTTGCGCGGGAATGTGGTAGAATCAAAAGCGGCATAATATGCGTTGACGGCGGGGGAGACCGCGGCGGCGCTCAGGCGCCGTGAAAAGGCGCGCGGGAGGTATTGACCATGAAAGACAAGTCCACGATCGTACGGTTTTTATTGTGCGCGGTATTGCTGGCAGGCGTCATCGTATGGGGCGTTGCGGCCGGCGTGGTGAAACTTGAGATGCCCAGGGCGATCACTCTGAATCAGGACCGCATCATCAAGCTGTGCCTGCTGGTATTCGGCGTGATCTGCATCGAGTCGCTGCTCACGTTCATACTCCGGCACATCAAGACCAAGTCGCACCGGGCCAGATCCGTGCTGTCCGTGCTCGCCAGCATACTGAAGTATGTTGCCGCTATCATTATACTGTGCTGGGGCCTGGCGATCCTGGGCGTGAACCTGACCACCATCGCGGCCAGCGTCGGGATCATCGCGTTGATCATCGGCTTCAGTGCCGAAAGCCTGATCGCCGACATCGTCACCGGCGCGTTCATCATTTTTGAAAATCAGTACAACGTGGGCGATATCATTGAAGTCGACGGCTTCCGCGGCACGGTCACGGACATCGGCATCCGCACCACGTCCATCACCGACCCGGCGGGCAATATAAAGATCATCAACAACTCCGCCATGAAAAACATCCTGAACCGCTCGGACAACGTTTCTCTCAGCATCAGCGACATCGGCGTCCCGTACGGCACCGACCTGGCGCGGCTGGAGGCGGGCATCCCCGGGCTCATGCAGGAAATTTACAACAACCACAAAGATATGATGGTGGCCGTGCCCCGTTACCTCGGCGTGCAGGAACTGGCGGAAAGCTCCGTGGTGCTGCGCTTTGCCGCGGACGTACATGAACCCGATCTGTATGTGGGCATGCGTACAATGAACCACGATCTGCTGCTGGGCTTCCGCAAGCTCGGCGTGGAGGTGCCGTTCCCGCAGGTGGACGTGCATTTCGACAAAGACGTCAAACTCTGATACTGAGCGAGGTTGCGGTCAATGAAGCTGGGCGGCGACAAAGAATTCCATATTCCGCGGGATACTTTCCAGGCCGACCTGGACCGGAGGAAAAAGCGTGTGAAGCGGAACATCGAGCTGGAATTCGCGCACTTCGACGAGGGCGTTTCCGGCCGCTCCGCGTCTGCGGGCGATCAGTCGAAACTGGCCGCGATGATGAAAAAATCCGCGTTCATGCCTATAATTTCCGTGGCGCTGGCGGGCACCATTTTTGTCACCGCGATCCAGTCCGGCAAAAATAAACCGGCGGAAGAACCCTCGGAATCTATGGTGGCGATCGCGACGGAAACGGAATTGCCCACGGAATTCACCGAGTTTCCGGAAACCTTCACGCCGGGGGAGACCGCAGACGTCACGCCCGAGATCACTCCGGAATTGACGCCGGAAACGACCGCGGAAGTTACGCCGGAGATCACGGTA